>JANQII010000124.1 GCA_028282195.1 Prolixibacteraceae bacterium | reverse complement strand
ACAAAACTACTACAATTATTATTCAGCCTCTTATGTATAGACAAGCTTAAAAAGACAGAAAAATACTTTTTATATCTGTTGAACAACAGATATTATGTGATGGGCGAAATCTTTTTGTCCATCCTTTCGGAAGATTGTTATGGGCAAATAACCGCTTTTCAGGGTTTGAGCTTGTCCCGATATATATTTTATCGTATTCTTCTGAATAAATTACATATACATAAAACAGCATAGGGTGAAAAATAAAAAGGGGAACCGATTAACTCCATTCCCCCTGATTAGTAGCGGGGGCCGGACTTGAACCGGTGTCCGGCAACTGCCGGATATGAGCCCAACGGGCTAATCTTGTTTCAATATTTCTTTTCGGATGAATTTCCTTCCCTGGTGTGATTTGAGTTCTTTTTCCCGCTGGAGAGCTAATGGTTTTTCGGAAAATTCTTCTAAGTGTATGATTTTCCATGGGCGGAAGCTTTTTGTCCATCCTTTGGGAAGATTGTTATGGGCAAATAACCGCTTTTCAGGGTTTGAGCTTGTCCCGATATATATTTTATCGTATTCTTCTGAATAAATTACATATACATAAAATAACATAGGGCGAAAATAAAAAAGGGGAACCGGTCAACTCCATTCCCCCTGATTAGTAGCGGGGGCCGGACTTGAACCGACGACCTTTGGGTTATGAGCCCAACGAGCTACCAACTGCTCCACCCCGCAATATATCTTAAAAATCATTTTTACAAATTTCAACTAAAGACTTGAACCAACGTCCGGCATTTGCCGGATATGAGCCCAACCTGACTGCCGTCAGGCAGGCGAGCTACCAACTGCTCCACCCCGCAATATATCTTAAAAATCATTTTTACAAACTTCAACTAAAGGCTTGAACCAACGTCCGGCAATTGCCGGATATGAGCCCAACCTGACTGCCGTCCGGCAGGCGAGCTACCAACTGCTCCACCCCGCAATATATCTTAAAAATCTTTTTTTACAAACTTCAGCTAAAGGCTTGAACCGACGTCCGGCAATTGCCGAATACGAACCCAACCTGACTGCCGTCAGGCAGACGAGCTACTCCCAATAGCTATCCACCCCGCAATGTATCTTAAATATCTTCAGTTGTCTATGAACGCCGCATCATCTGACGTTTTTGTCTCAAATGCGGGTGCAAATATAATGCTTGTTTTTAGATACACAAAAGAATTTATCCGTTTTTTTATTTTATTCTCTTCCGTTAAAAAGTATTAATTTCATGACTTCGCATAGGCTATTGCTTATTTCTTTATAATTTTGTTGCTTCCAAAAAAATCTTGATGGGTAAAAAAGAAAAAAAGAAAAAAATCATACAGAAACTGAAAAACCGCTACAGGTTAATCATTTACAATGATTCTACTTTTCAGACTGTTTGGACGACCAAACTCACACGTTTGAATGTTTTTACCTTAGGAGGTTTTGTAAGTTTACTTTTAATCTTCATTACAGTACTGCTAATTGTCTATACCCCTATTCGGGAAATGATTCCGGGGTATCCCACAGGAGAGGTTCGGAATTTGATTGTGCATAATGCAATACTTGTTGATTCGCTTGAGGAACAAATAAAAATGCGCGATGATTATTTGGGAAAAATTCAGGCATTAATTCATGGTGAAGTGCCTGAAGAACCAGAGTTGGAGGTTGATACCAACAAGCGAACAGCCAATATTGACTTTAAGTCGTATAATCATGATTCAATATTCAAACAAAACTTGCTTGCAGAACAGCTCGATCTTTCTTTGAGTAAGGGGAGTAAGAAAATTAGCAACATCGCGGGAATACACTTTTTTACACCTCTGAAAGGGATGGTTTCCCAGAAATTTGACAAAACCACAGATCATTTGGCAATTGATATTGTCGGGCTACAGAATTCGAGGATTTCTTCTGTGCTGGAAGGCACCGTTGTTTTTTCTGGCTGGACAGTGGAAACCGGGTACGTGATTTATTTACAACATGCTCACGATCTGGTTTCAGTTTATAAACACAATGCAGAGTTGCTGAAAAATGTAGGTGAGAAAGTAAAAGCAGGTGAGGCGATTGCAATTATGGGAAACAGTGGGGAACTCAGTACAGGGCCGCACCTTCACTTTGAACTTTGGCATAAGGGGGTTCCCCTTGATCCGGAACAATACATTGACTTTTAATCCACCTCTATGAAAAAACGAATCGCTATTCTGGGCTCAACCGGATCAATAGGCACGCAGGCACTTGATGTAATTGATCAAAATCCTGATCATTTTGAGGTGGAGGTTCTTACCGCAAATAACAATATTCAGCTTCTTGCAGAACAAGCAATTAAGCATCAGCCGAATATGGTTGTTGTAGCCAATGAATGCAGGGCGAAGGAGCTGGAAGAACTTTTGAAAAATGAGCCTGTAAAAATATTTGCAGGAAATGATGCGCTTAACCAGGTTGTAGAACTTGATTCAGTTGACACGGTTCTTACAGCGATGGTTGGATATTCCGGGCTTTTACCAACAATTCATGCTGTAAAAGCCGGAAAGAATATTGCCTTGGCGAACAAAGAAACCCTGGTGGTTGCCGGTGAAATAATTACCCGTGAAGCCATAAAAAACAATGTTAATATTTTTCCGGTTGATTCAGAGCATTCTGCAATTTTTCAGTGTTTGGCGGGTGAGCACATGAACGAAATTGAGAAAATTTACCTTACAGCATCTGGTGGCCCATTCAGAGGTTTTTCAGAAGAACAACTTAAAAAAGTAAGCAAAGCGGATGCACTGAAACATCCCAACTGGGACATGGGAGCTAAAATTACCATTGATTCGGCATCGATGATGAATAAAGGTTTCGAGGTAATTGAAGCAAAATGGTTGTTTGACCTGAAAGCTGATCAGATCGATGTGATTGTTCATCCTCAGAGTATAATTCACTCTATTGTTCAGTTTGGAGATGGTTCAATGAAGGCTCAAATGGGCTTACCGGATATGAAGCTGCCCATTCAGTATGCATTGAATTTTCCACAGAGGCTACCATCAGATTTTGAACGTTTCAACTTTTTAGATTATCCAAATTTGACTTTTGAGCAGCCCAATACAAAAATTTTTCGTAACCTTGCACTCGCTTTCGATGCTTTAAATCAGGCTGGTAATATGCCATGTATTTTAAATGCAGCAAATGAAGTGGTTGTTCAGGCATTTTTGCAGGAAAAAATAAGTTTTCTAAAAATGCCGGAGATCATTGAAAGAAGCATGCAGAAGGTTAGTTTTATTAAAAATCCGGATTTGGATGATTACATTCAAACCGACAAGGAGACCCGATTGTTAACTAGTTCGATTGTTAAACAACGGATGTAATTTTTAAAGATTAAGAAGAAGAATGGAACAAGTACTTATAAAAGCCGCTCAACTGATTTTGAGTTTGTCCATATTGGTTATTCTTCATGAATTTGGCCATTATGCCTTTGCCCGTTTATTTAAAACCCGGGTCGAGAAGTTTTACCTTTTCTTTGATCCGTGGTTTGCACTTTTTAAATTGAAAAGAGGAGAAACCGAATACGGTGTTGGTTGGCTGCCATTGGGCGGATATGTAAAAATATCCGGTATGATTGATGAATCGATGGACAAGGAAGCCATGAAACTTCCTCCACAATCATGGGAGTTTCGATCTAAGAAGGCTTATCAGCGACTATTGATTATGGTAGGTGGTGTATTAATGAATTTCATTTTTGCTTTCATGATTTACATAGGTGTACTTTATGCATGGGGGACACAGTATCTGCCAACCGAAAATGTAATCCATGGTATTGAAGTTGATGAGGTTGGCGAGCAGATAGGCTTGCAAAACGGAGATAAAATTCTGACCGTTGATGGTCAATATATTGAAAACTTCAATAAAATTATCCCTACTGTAATTTTAGATAATGCAAGAACAATACAGGTTCTCAGGAATGAAGAAAAAATTGATGTTGAAATTTCAGACGAGGATTTAGCATTACTGATCAAAAGTAAGAGGGTGATAAGTCCAAGGATATTTTTCAATATTAAAGCTGGAAAGATACTTAAAGACACACCCGCTGCTACGGCTGGACTTAAGAAGAATGATGTTTTTGTAGATATTGATGGACAGCACTTCAAATACTATGATGAGTTTTCCAGCTATCTAAAATCACATAAAGAACAGCAAATAAAGCTGAATTTGTTACGCGACGAACAAGCAATTCAATTATCAATGCAGGTTTCAGAAGAAGGAACACTTGGTTTTCAAAGAGTTCTTATGGAGGATGCAACTGAATTTCTTGAGTTCAAAACCATCAAATATGGTTTCTTTGAGTCAATTCCTGCAGGTTTAAAAAGAGGGGTAAACACAATCCAGGATTACCTGAAGCAGTTCAAACTAATTTTTTCACCAAAAACTAAAGCATACGAATCATTAGGCGGATTTATCGCTATTGGTAATATTTTTCCCGGGGCCTGGGACTGGTACTCATTCTGGAATATGACTGCTTTCTTATCTATTATCTTAGCTGTAATGAATTTATTGCCTATTCCTGCATTGGATGGAGGGCATGTTACTTTCCTTCTGTTTGAAATTGTTACAGGAAGGAAACCGGGCGATAAATTCCTTGAATATGCTCAAATAGCAGGCATGTTTATACTACTTACTTTGGTGTTGTATGCCAATGCTAACGATATAATTAAACTCTTTAATTAATAAGCAATTAAATTTTTCTATTTTTGCAGAAACCATATAAACTTTGAACTATGTATTTATCGATTATTGCCGGAATGTTTGGACCACAGGAAATCATCATCATATTGATTATTGTTCTTTTACTTTTTGGTGGGCGTAAAATCCCTGAATTAATGAAAGGACTGGGGAAGGGAATGAAGGAATTCAAAAAAGCCACCAATGAAGATGATACTGCAGGCGACAAAAA
Source organism: Prolixibacteraceae bacterium (assembly GCA_028282195.1). Classification (GTDB taxonomy): domain Bacteria; phylum Bacteroidota; class Bacteroidia; order Bacteroidales; family Prolixibacteraceae; genus Sunxiuqinia. The sequence goes on along the minus strand of JANQII010000124.1, from coordinate 19,548 downwards.
AGATACTGAAAAGATTGAAAAATAATCTTTATTACCAGCATAAGATGAATCCCGCCATTTCGGTGGGATTTTTTTGTAATTTGTGGTTATTACTCACCGGGTGACTTCAAGTCACCCGGTGAGTAATAAAAACTGGTAAGGTTTTTGTAATCATTGCGCTAAACAATTTAAATCCCACAATAATGAAAAATATTCAATCGGTTTGTTTAATAGCAATTATAGTGCTGCTGTTTTCCTCTTGTTCAAATAGCCCAACTGTAATGCGTAAAAAAATTACAGGGAAAGCTGGTGAAGTTGTTGTTGTCATTCCTAAAAAAACATGGGAAAGCCCGGCCGGAAGTAAAATAAGGGAGGTGCTTGCCCAGCCTCAATTAGCTTTGCCTCAGGATGAGCCAATCTTTGAACTGATTGATGTCCCTCCTGCAGCATTCAAAGAAATTTTTAAAACCAGCCGTAACATTGTTACTGCAAAAATATTGCCGGGACTCGATTCTGCAAAAGTAGAGTTTAAAAAAGACATTTGGGCCTGGCCACAAGCAGTAATCAACATCAGAGCTAAATCTCAGGAGCAATTTGTGGAAGTTTTTGATAAGAACTCAGATAAAATTGCAGCTTACCTAATAAAAGCAGAAAGAGACAGGCTTTTAATGAATTATAAGAACTACAATGACAAAGCTGTTAAAAATACCATTCTGGAAAAATTTGGGTTTAACCTGAATGTGCCCCCGGGCTTTGCCGTAACCAAACCGAAAGATGATTTTGCATGGATTCGATATGAAACACCTGAAATTAGCCAGGGAATAATTGTTTATACTTATCCCTATTCGTCAGATAGTACTTTTACGCTTGATTACATTTTGAGCAAAAGGGATGCGATCCTGAAAAAATACGTTGATGGCCCAACGAAAGGAAGTTACATGACTACAGAACACCTGCTTGCTCCGGTTTTTAATGTATTTAGTTTCAAAAATAATTATGCTGCTGAAACCCGTGGACTGTGGAAAGTTAAAAATGATTTTATGGGAGGCCCTTTCATCAATATGACCATTCTGGATGCCTCAAATAATCGTATCGTAATGTTAGACGGATATGTTTATGCACCCAGATATGATAAACGTAATTACCTGAGGCAGGTTGAGGCGATGATGCATTCTCTTGCATTTCCTCATCAGGCTAAAAATGATAAAATCACCAGTGAAGTTAATATGGGCAATTAAAGAAATTAAACTTTTTTACATAAGTAGAAGACGTTTGCCAGCTTGAAAGGTAAAATGTCTTTTATTTTTTAAAAGAAATCTTCAAACTGTGCTGGTTTTTCTTCCATGTCTTGTTGTTCGTCGCAATCCAAATTCATAAAGAATCCAGCAGGCTTTTCAAATTCATTGTTTGGCTTGTATTCCAGGTTTTCATCAGCATAAACCTTCTTCATGAAACGACCCCATATAGGTAAAGCCATATTTGCTCCTTGTCCAATTTTAAGGTCATCAAAGTGAATACTTCTCAAATCAGCTCCAGTCCATGCTCCTGCGACTAATTGCGGTGTAACACCCATAAACCAACCGTCGGAATGATTCTGCGTAGTTCCGGTTTTACCGGCAATAGGACCTGTAAGGTTCCCATATATTTCATGCCATCTTAATCTGCCACCTGATCCTCGATCAACAACTCCCCGAAGCAAGTTAATCATCAAATAAGCTGTCTGTTCATCAATGGCATCATGTTTTTCTGGTTTAAAACGGGCAATTATATTTCCATGCCTGTCTTCAATATGGGTAACAAAAATCGGCTGGGTATAAACACCTCTGTTCGCGAATGAGCCATAAGCCCCAACCATTTCGTAAAGTGTAATATCTGAAGTGCCAAGGTACATGGAATATACCGGATCAATTCGGCTGTAAACCCCCATCTTTTCCATAACATCCACGACTGATTGTGGATTGTACTGCTTCATTACCCAACCGGAAATATTATTTACGGAATGAGCTAGCCCCCATTTTAGGGTAACCATCTTGCCATCCATTTCACTTGCTCCGGAGTTTTTGGCTTCCCATATACTTCCGTCACCTAAAATAAATTGCTGGCGTACATTTGGGACCTTAGTACATGGTGAAAGTCCATTCTGCATAGCAAGTGTGTATAGAAAAGGCTTAACTGTAGATCCAACCTGGCGCTTACCTCCCTTAACCATGTCGTACATAAAATGATGATAATTTGGGCCACCAACATAAGCACGAACATGACCGGATTTCAAATCCATAGCCATAAAAGATGAACGAAAATGGCTTAAGTAATGACGGATAGAATCAATTGGGGCCATGGTTGTATCCCGGTCTCCCTGCCAGGTGAAAATGCTCATTTCTGCAGGAGTCTCAAAGTTCTTACGGATTTGATCAAAGTTTAATCCTTTTAAGCGAAGGACACGATAACGTTCACTTTGCCTAATGGAGCGATTTAAAAGATCTTCAATATCTTCTTCGCCCATATCGTTTGAGAACGGTGGGTTATCCAGGTTTTCTAAGTGTTTTTCAAACGAGGGCTGTAAATCAAGCTTCAAATGTTCCTGAATGGATTCTTCAGCATAAGATTGCATTTTTGAATCAATTGTTGTGTAAATTCTCAAACCATCCTGGTATAAATCGTAGTTAGAACCATCTGGTTTGAAATTCTTTTTACACCACCCAAAAAGAGGATTGGTTTCCCATTCAACCGAATCTTCTTCGTATTTAATTTGCTGCCATGAGGCATAACCCGAACGCTTGGGTTTGTCAGCTCCCAACGTAATTCTCAAATATTCGCGAAAATAGGGAGCAAGTCCCCTTTTGAAATCTTCTTTTTGATAATCGATGCCTAAAGGCAATGTGCTGATCGAATCGTAGGTTTGCTTATTGATATAGCCATACTTTTTCATTTGTGATAAAACCACATTACGGCGTTGCTTGGTCAATTCAGGTCTGCGTAATGGGTTGTAAAGCGATGAGTTTTTGGCCATCCCGACCAGCATGGCAACTTCATGCAACTTTAAAGAATCAGGCTCGGTGTTAAAATAGATACGTGAAGCCGATTTAATGCCAACAGCCAGGTTAAGAAAATCATACTTATTTAAATACATGGTAATGATTTCCTCTTTCGTATAACTTTTTTCAAGCTTAACTGCAATTACCCATTCTTTGAATTTTCGCAGAACTAAATGAATTTTAGTAGGAAAACTTTCCCTGGGGAATAGCATTTTAGCCAGCTGTTGGCTAATGGTACTTCCACCTCCAGAGCTGCTGTCACCGGTAACAAGGCCTTTAAATACACGGGCCAAACCACGCAAATCAATGCCTGAATGTTTGTAAAAACGAACGTCTTCAGTTGCAATTAAAGCGTTAATCAGTTCAGGGGTTAATTGCTCATAATCAACATAGCTTCGATTTTCTTTAAAATAACGCCCAAGAACTTTCCCATCTCTGGAAATTACATCTGAGGCCAGCAAATGCTTCGGATTCTCCAACTCACTGAAAGTTGGCATAACCCCAAGTTTACCATTTGCAATCAGGAAAAATAATCCCAAAACAATTATGAATCCCAGGGAAAATATTCCCCAAAAAATATAGTTGTATTTCTTAAATTTATTTTGCTGACCTTCCATTTTGGATATCTTTTCTTGTTTGGTGACAAATATAACGAAACGAAAATGATTATTATTTTTCTGAATGGAATCCGTAAAGTCAAATTTCAATTTTCATTGTTTTTAAATGAATTTGACTTAATTGTTGATACTTAAACTCAAATCGTTTTTTTATGTACTTAGTCAATTTTACATATAGATAAAAGTGATCTCATTATTGAACAATTTCAATAAAATAATCATTTTCAAATAAATAAGAATTAGAAAATTTTCAAATAAAAATTTGATGTTCGCCTATCAATTTCTTTTATTTGCAAAAATTTTTAGAAAACAGGAGGTTTTATGAGCGAGAATCTGGTTATAGTTGAGTCCCCTGCGAAAGCAAAGACCATTGAACGTTTTTTAGGAAGCGATTATTTGGTTACTTCCAGCATGGGTCACATCAGAGACCTCGAGAAAAAAGATTTCGGTATTGATATTGAAAACAATTTCCAGCCAAAATACATTGTTTCTCCAGATAAGAAAAAGATAGTTACCGAGTTAAAGAAGCAAGCGAAGGCAGCCAGGACGGTCTGGATCGCATCCGATGAAGACCGCGAGGGGGAAGCTATTGCCTGGCACTTGCAACAGGTGCTTAAACTTGACCCGGCTAAAACAAAGCGGATCGTTTTTCACGAGATTACCAAAGATGCCATTTTGAAGGCAATCGAAAATCCACGTCCAATAAATGTCAATCTGGTAAATGCGCAGCAAGCTCGTCGTGTTCTGGATCGTATTGTTGGCTTTGAAGTATCTCCTGTACTTTGGAAAAAAGTAAAGCCATCGCTTTCTGCCGGTCGTGTACAGTCGGTTGCTGTACGATTGATTGTTGAGCGCGAGAGAGAAATCATCAATTTTAACAGTCAGTCGAACTATCGTGTTTCTGCAATTTTTCTGGTTCCAGGCGAAAATGGAAATGTTACAGAGCTAAAAGCCGAATTAAATAAACGTTTTGAAACGAAAGGAGAAGCTCAAGCTTTTCTTGAAAAATGTAGAACTGCTGAATTCAGTATAGCCGACATTGTTAAGAAACCTTCGAAAAGGACACCGGCTGCTCCTTTTATTACGTCTACACTTCAGCAGGAGGCAAGTCGTAAATTGGGTTTCTCTGTTTCGCAGACAATGGCTGTTGCCCAGCGTTTATACGAAGCCGGTAAGATTACCTACATGCGTACTGATTCTGTGAACTTGTCAGGATTGGCAATTAATACGGCTAAGTCTAAGATTATTGCTCTTCATGGGGAAGAATACCTAAAGACACGTCAGTACAAAACGAAGGCTAAAGGGGCACAAGAAGCTCACGAAGCAATTCGTCCTACTTATATTGATCAGGAAGAAGTGGATGGTTCAGCTCAGGAAAAGAGGCTTTATGAGCTGATTTGGAAGCGCACAATTGCTTCTCAAATGAGCGATGCTAAACTGGAAAGAACAACAGTTTCTATCAAAATATCAAATACAACTGAATTATTTCAGGCCACTGGTGAAATCATAAAGTTTGATGGTTTCTTAAGGGTTTACATGGAATCAACAGACCATGAAGATGAAAATAGCAATGGAAATGGGAAGGCATTGTTGCCCCCGGTTGAAGTAAACCAACAATTAAGAACGAATTTAATAGAAGCTACTGAGCGTTTTACGCAAAAGCCACCTCGATATACCGAGGCGAGCCTGGTTAAAAAACTGGAAGAACAAGGCATTGGTAGACCATCTACTTACGCTCCAATTATTACTACAGTCCAAAATCGCGGCTATGTTGTGAAAGAAGACCGACCAGGTGTTGATCGTGATTTTACCCAGCTTACCCTTACGGATAATGAAATTTCAGTAAAGACGAAAACAGAAGTTACAGGAACCGAAAAATCGAAGCTTTTCCCAACGGATGTTGGTATGGTGGTGAACGACTTCCTGATTAAATATTTTGACAAAATCATGGATCTCAATTTTACTGCAAAAGTAGAAGTTGAGTTTGATGAAATTGCAATAGGGGGACGTGCCTGGAATGAAATGATAGGTCAATTCTACAAACCCTTCCATCAAAATGTTGAGAATGCCCTTGAGGTTTCGGAGCGTGCAAAAGGAGAGCGCCATTTAGGAACTGACCCGGCAACAGAATTGCCTGTTTACGTAAAAATTGGACGCTACGGACCTTTAGCTCAATTGGGGGAAGTTACTGAAGATGGTGAGAAGCCTAAATTTGCAAGCCTGAGAAGCGGGCAGCATTTGGAGACCATAACGCTTGAAGAAGCCCTTGAGTTATTCAAACTTCCTCGCGAACTTGGGGAATACGAAAATAAAAAAGTAACTGTGGCGATTGGTCGTTTCGGTCCATATGTCCGGCACGACAGTAAATTTGTTTCGCTTGAAAAGAATGTTGATGATCCTTATACTGTTGGGCTTGACCGTGCAATAGAGCTTATTGAAGCAAAACGGGAAAAGGACCGTAAAGCTCTTATTAAAACCTTTGATCAAGAACCAGAACTCAGAATACTCGAAGGTCGCTGGGGACCCTATATTTCTTATAAGAAAAAGAATTATAAAATACCTAAAGGGACTGAGGCCGAAAAACTTGAATTGGCAGACTGTATGAAAATAATTGAAGAAGGGCCGAAACCTAAAAAAGGTAGAAAGAAATAAAAGAATGAGGCAAACAAATAATCTGTTTGCCTTTTTTGTTTTTATGCCCGATTTCAACAATGGATTCTTAATAAAAAAAGCAGAAGCACAGAAATCTCAATAAAATTTAATCCTACTTTTAGATAAAATATTAGCAGATTAGACTATTTGATTATTTACCTTTTTTCAAACAAACCAAGTAAATGAACCTGGAATTTTATTTTAAACCTGTTGATATACAAAAAATAAAGCTGGCTCCCTGGGCTCAAAAGAAGCTTTCTTTAGCATCGGTTCTTGAAAAGAATCAAGCTAAGCTTACCCTTGAAAAAGCAAAGATTGTAATAGTCGGTATTGAGGAAGACAGGAATTCTGTTGTAAGAGGAAGTGCTAAAGCACCAACTAAAATCAGGGAACAATTGTACAGCTTAAACCGAATATCCCCTCGTTTTAGAATTCTTGACCTTGGAAATATTCCTGCGGGGAAAAAGGGAAACGATAGTTATTTTGCGTTAAAAGATGTTTGCGAGGAATTGCTTGACCAGGGGAAAACAGTAGTTGTACTTGGAGGAAGTCAGGATTTAACTTTTGGAATTGCAAAAGCCTTTGAAGATAAGACGTTCAGTATGGTAAACATTGATCCGAGGATTGATTTTGTAAAAGGTGCAAAGAATATTAACTCTGAAAATTACTTAGGTTTTATTTTTGAAAAGCAACAGAACCTTTTTTCTCAAACAACTTTGGGGTATCAGAATTATTTCACCGATGCACTTGAACTTGACCAGGTCAACGGACATTTAGCAGATGCGAAACGACTTGGGCATGTGCGATTCGGAATGGTCGATATTGAACCGTATATGCGGCATGCTGATATTTTAAGTTTCGATCTGAACTCGATAAGGCAAATGGAGGCTCCCGGACAGTATTTTGCTTCACCAAACGGTTTATATGCAGAAGAGGCCTGTCAAATAGCAAGATACGCTGGTTTGGCAGATAAAATGAAAATTGCTGGTTTTTTTAATTTGATTCCGGAACTGGATCAACAAGAAGTTAGTAGTAAGTTAATGGCTCAAATTATTTGGCACTTTTTGGATGGGTTCAATTCTCGAATTCAGGAAAACCCACCAGGCAAAAAAGAGGAATTTAATCATTTCATGGTTGATATCGAAGACATTGACCTGCCTATAACCTTTTATCAAAGCAGGAAGACCGGACGTTGGTGGATGGAAATTGCAGATGAACAACAAACCATTAAAGAACTGATTCCATGTACACAAGAGGATTATGAGTTGACTGCAAAAAATGAAATTCCGGACAGGTGGTGGAGAAATATTAGAAAATTAAACAAACTAGCAAAATAAAAGAATAAAACATAGCGTTGAAGAAACTTACAAACGAATAGAAAAACAAGAGTTAAATCAAGCTAAAAACGAGTTCCAGAAGAAGCTGCGAAGGTCCATTTATGAAAAATTTAATTTGCTTTTTATTTTTGTTAATATTATCTAACTTAGCGGCAATTGCACAGGAAGATCCACAATTTGGCTTCAGTAAATTCGCGCATTTATCGGTTAATCCGGGCTATGCCGGGAGCAATGAAGCAATTAGTGGCTTGATATTGAACAGGTATCAATGGAGTGGCATTGATGGTGCCCCAAAAACATTGGTGTTTAGTGTTGAGGCTGCAACTGATAAGTTTGGGGGCAACAATGGAGTTGGGCTTAATATTGTCAGTGATGAATTTGGATTTGAAAAAAACGTTCTCGTTAATTTGAACTTTGCACATCATATTACAACAGGAATTGGAGAGCTTGGAATGGGGCTTTCATTTGGTTTTATGAACCGTTCATACAACCCGGATTGGAAGTTTCCGACCAATGAGGGCCTTACTGATGTATCATACGATCAAAATGACCCTTTACTTGAAAATTTAGATGGCAGTCAGATTACATTTGACGCAGGTTTTGGTTTATTTTTAAGATCGAACGATTACTTTGCAGGATTTTCGATCACACACCTTAACCAGGGTTCTTTTAAGTATTTTGAATCGGAGCCAACGTTCCTTACCCGGCATTACTATTTGTATGGTGGGTACAATATTAGTTTGCCTGACCCGTTATTTCAGTTGCAACCGTCTGCATTAATTAAATCAGACCTTGCAAGTACGCAGGTTGATTTGAACGTTGATGTAGTGTATAACGATCGCTTTTGGGGAGGTTTGACATACCGATTACAGGATGCGGTCGCCGTTCTTTTAGGAGTGGAATTAATAAATGGCCTTAAAGTAGGCTTTGCATATGATATAACAACTTCTGCTTTGGGAAGGTATAGTTTTGGATCCCAGGAAATATTCCTGAATTATACGATGAGCCTTGGGCGAAGTGGACAAAAGAAATATAAAAGTATACGGTTTTTGTAACCAAATTCACTTGTAAGCAACATATAGTGCAACTATGAAAAAAATACTTTCTTTAGGTTTTATTATTGCAGTACTCGCTACATTGTCGAGTTGTAATAAATCCAATAATGGAGAACTTACAGGAGTGTCTGGACGAGGCAAATGGTTTGAACCAGCACCTTATGGTATGACTTTCGTTAAACGTGGAAGTTTAAACATTGGTCCTAATGATCAGGAAGCAACCTGGTCATCAACTCCCAAGAAAACAGTTTCAATTGATGCTTTTTGGATGGATGATACTGAAATCACCAACAATGAGTATCGTCAGTTTGTACAATGGGTACGTGATTCAATTGCGCGTACTTTAATTGGCGAACAGTATCCTGAATTCATGATCAGCGAAGATCGTGATGGAAATCCAATTGATCCGCCCAGGATTAACTGGGAAGAAAGATTGGAATGGGATAATCCGGATTATGTTGATGCGTTAGAGGAAATGTATATTCCGGAGAATGAAAGGTTCTTCAATAAAAAAGAAGTTGATGCAAGGAAGCTTTTTTACAGCTACTATTGGATCGATTATCAACAAGCTGCAAAACGTGCAAACATGTACGATTACGAGACCCAAAGTTATGACGGGGTAGTATATGATGAAAACGGAACAGAAATCCCAATTGAAAACCGTTCATCATTTATTTTCGGCGATCATGTAAATGTTTATCCTGATACCCTTTGCTGGATCCGTGATTATACTTATTCATACAACGAACCCTGGGCTACGCGCTATTTCTGGCATCCTGGATTCGATGATTATCCGGTTGTCGGCGTTACCTGGAAACAGGCTAAATCATTCTGCCACTGGCGTACAAAACTTCATAACGAATATTTATTGAGCAGGGATGAAGCCCCACTTCAGGATTATCGTCTTCCTACCGAAGTTGAGTGGGAATATGCTGCTCTGGGAGAGAAGAGATTGTCCATGTACCCATGGGGAGGTTATTATACGCGTAGTGACGATGGTGATTTTCTTGCCAACTTCAAGCCTACACGAGGAAATTATGTTGAGGATGGAGGAATGGCAACGGTTAGTGTTGGTACTTACGATCCTAATGGATTTGGCCTTTATGACATGGCAGGAAACGTTGCCGAATGGACTGTTTCTGCTTACGATGAATCAGCATATATGTATTTCAACGACTTCAATCCGAATTTCGAATACAATGCTAAACCAGATGATCCACCTGCTATGAAACGTAAAGTTATTCGTGGTGGTTCATGGAAAGATATAGCTACTTACCTGCAAGTATCTACGAGAAGTTATGAGTATCAGGACACTGCAAAATCTTATGTCGGGTTTCGTTGTGTAAGAGCATCATTTGGAAATGAATTTTAACCATACATTAATCTATCGCAGATGAACATTGGAGAGATCATACAAAGTAAACGTTGGAAAGTTTTTACCGGATACGTTTATAACCTCGGAGCCTCTATCGTACTGCTTGGGGCTTTGTTTAAACTGAACCATTGGGACTATGCAGGTCCTATCTTGGTTATTGGGTTATGTACCGAAGCTTTTATTTTCTTCATTTCTGCTTTTGAACCACCATTGGAATTACCGCAATGGTCAAAAGTATATCCTCAATTGAATGAGGATTTTGATTTGATAGATGAACCGGAGGATACTGCAAGTAAATTTGATGAATTATTTGACAAAGCAGAGATTTCCCCTGAACTGTTGACTAAAGTATCGAAAGGATTAACTGACTTAAGCAATACAGCTTCAAGCATTAGTGACATATCAACTGCTACTTTGGCCACTGATATGTATGTTAAAAACCTGAATACTGCAGCTGAATCAATGAATACACTGGCTGAGATTAATAACCAGGCTAACGAAACGATTAATCAGTCGGTTGGTGTTCTGGTTGATTCCTATTCATCTACTGCGCAGCAATTAGCTGGCAAAAGCAACGAAATGCTCACTAAGCTTGCGGATTCCGGGGAAGAATTTACTTCAAAACTTAGCGATTCCGGGAACAAGCTGGTTGATTCCTACAATCGGATTGCGAATACAGTTGATCAAAGCTTTGATGCTATTGATAGCCATTCAAAAAATTATGGTGATAACCTGACGAAGCTCAATCAAAACCTGATGGAATTAAATTCATCATACGAAAGTCAGCTTAAAGAAACAACCAGCCAATTGCAGGCTTCTCAGAAGTTCTTTATTGAAATGAACCAGATGAACCAGGCTATTTCTTCTTCAGTAGAAGAGATGAAAAAATATAAAGAAAATGCTGAGGAGCTGAATAAGCACCTTGAGGCATTGAACTCCATTTATGGCAACATGCTGGGAGCAATGAATTATAAAAAGAAATAAAAACCGACTGATCCTTAGGATATGGGAGTAAAAAATTGCCCGGAAACTCCGCGGCAAAAAATGATAAACATGATGTATTTGGTGCTGTTGGCTATGATGGCACTAAATGTTGCTTCCGAGGTTCTGGATGCTTTTCGTGTTGTTGATTCAAGCTTAATCCAAACATTTAAAAGTGTGGAATTGAAGAATGATCAACTTTATGCTTCTTTCTCTAAAGCTTATGCTGAAAATCCACTAAAAGTTAAGGAGTGGAAAGATAAATCCGATGAAGTTAAAGCAAAGACTGATACGCTAATAAATAGAATAACACGTATAAAAGAACAAATAGCCCTTAAGGCCAGAGGTACGAATATAAATAAAAAGGAAGGAGCCAGTTTTGATGAAGATCGCTCTTTTATTGTTAATGTTGAAGGAGATACCATCCAGATAAAAAAAGACGATGAGCTGAACGTTCCCTCCGCGTTTATGATTCGATTAAAGAATGCTGAGAAATTAAAACAGGATATAATTGAATATAAAGATTTTTTAATAGCCCTGTTAGATGAGAATTCTCCTCTGGTTGAGACAATTGAACAAGAGTTGGACACTTCGGATCCGAAAGTTAAGCTCAAGGAAGGTGGCGATAAAAAAACATGGGAGATTCAAAATTTTGAAAATAAACCTTTGATTGCAGTTATTACATTGCTTTCAAAACTTCAGATTGATATTCAGAATGCTGAAACCAATGTCCTTTCTTATTTATATGGACAAATTGATGCTGGATCATTTAAATTCAACAAGCTTGGAGCACGTGTTATTGCTAAATCGGCTTATGTATTAGAAGGTGATGTCTATAGAGCTGAAGTTTTTTTAGCCGCTGAAGACACTACCCAGCAGCCTGAAATTTTCGTTAATAATCAGCAACTTAAAATAGTTGATGGTAAAGGCATATACGAAATCAGGGCAAATTCTTCTGGAACATTCAAGTGGGGAGGGATTATAAAATATAAAACCCCTGAAGGTGATTTCAATACTTATCCTTTTGAAGAGGAATATCAGGTAAGTAAGCCAAGTGTAACTATCTCACCAACAAAAATGAACGTTTTCTATATGGGTGTACCTAATCCTGTGAGCGTATCTGTACCAGGAGTGCCTTCTGAAAACCTTCAGGTGACTATGACAAACGGCAACATAGAGAAGAGTGGGAATGACTTTATCGTTCGTCCTCAGAGGCCTGATATTAATGGACGAAATACACGTGTATTAGTCAAGGCTGATTTCAACGGAGAGGTTCGTGATATGGGATCAATGGTTTTCAGGGTGAAAGAAGTTCCTGACCCAATTGCAACCATCGCACAAAAAAACGGAGGGATTCTTCGTAAGGAAGATTTGTTAGCTGAACAAGCCATTTTTGCGGACATGGTTGATTTTGACTTTGAGCTTAATTTTACGGTAACTTCGTTTGATGTTTCTTTAACGGGAGCCGGCGGATATGTTAATACATGGCCATCAGAATCAAATTTATTTACGAATGATCAAAAGACGCAATTCAGGAACTTGCCTCCGGGAAGTATTATATATATCGATAAGATTTTTGCAAGAGGCGATGATGGTTCAAACCGTGAATTAACGCCTATTAGTTTTAAAATTAGATAATAAGAGTATCAAAGAGATTAAAATATATTGAGATGAAAAAGGTTTTAGTAATTATCGGAATTATAATTTGTGCTTTCGGAGCCCCAGTGCCTGAAGCAAATGCACAGATTATTGACGGGGCTTTTAAGAGAACTGATATCAGTAACCGTAAGCCAATGCCTTTACCTCATGTTCGTGAGGCAGATGTAATGTGGTCCCGTAAAATATGGAGAATCATCGACCTCAGGGAAAAAATGAACCAGGTATTATATTTTCCTTCAGAGAAGATGGAAGACAGGTATAACTTGATTGGCCTTTTACTTAAAGGAATTGAAGATGGACAGCTTACAGCGTATGATGCCCGTCTTGATGATGAATTTAAAGTCCCGATGACATTTGCACAAGTTAAGGAAGCTTTTGGTGCTGTTACAAGAACAAGAAAAGTAAGAAATCCATTGACGGGGGAATTTGAAGATAAGCCAATTGTTGGTGAAATCCGCCCTCAGGAAATCAAACAATTTATGGTGAAGGAAGAATGGTTTTTTGACCGTCAGACTTCTACTATGAATGCGCGTGTAATTGGAGTTTGCCCAATACGTGAGTATTATCGTGACGAGGATGTTGATCAGGCGGATGTACAGCGCCAGAAGGTATTCTGGGTTTATTATCCTGAAGCTCGTCCATTACTTGCAACGAATGCAGTTTTTAATCCAAATAATACAGCTCAAAACATGTCATTTGATGACTTGTTTATAAAGCGTAAATTCAATAGTTATATCGTTAAAGAATCGAATGTATACAACAACCGTTCAATTAGTGATTACCTTGCTGGCCGTGAAGCGATGTTAGAGTCACAACGTATTGAGCAGAAGATATTCGATTTTGAGCAAGACCTTTGGGAATACTAAAAACCAGATAATTCATGTTCAAGCCTTATGAGGTTTCTCGTAAGGCTTTTTTCAGTTATAACGACAATATCATTTTGGCACCTGCGTTTTGAAAGAGTAAGCTTCTGTAGCTGGTATGGGAAAAAAAACAGTCATATTTCTTTTTGCTATCGTATTGTTTTCTTCGTGCAAGAAAGATATGATGTTTAATTACCTTGATCCTGATGACCAGGAACCTTTTTACGAACCTGTTCCTTTTGGAATGTCCTACATTGAGCGTGGAAGCTATGTAATGGGGCCGGAGGATAACGAACTTCAATCGGAGTATAATAAAACCAGGCGTGTATCTGTTGAAGCTTTTTGGATGGATGATACCGAGATAACCAATAACGAATACCGACAGTTTGTATTTTGGGTAAGGGACTCTATCGCTCGCCAGCTTCTGGCAGAAAGCTTTCCTGAATATTTAATAACTGATGATGGTAAAGGTACATTTTACGATGTTCCAACCTTAAACTGGGAGCTCCCGATTGAATGGGGGAATAAAGATTTTCAGGCGGCAATGGAAGAAATTTATGTGCCTGAAACGGAACGTTTCTACTACAAGAAACTGGTTGACCCCAGAAAATTGTATTACAACTATCATTGGGTAGATTATAAGCAAGCTGCCAAAAGGACAAACAGTTACGATTTTGAAACCCAATCTTATCAAGGAACTGTTTTGACTCAGGATGGAGAAAAAGTACCTATTGAAAATCGTTCTTCTTTTATCATGAAGGAAACTACCCATATATATCCCGATACACTTTGTTGGGTACGTGACTATACTTATTCGTATAATGAGCCACTTACTAAAAAGTACTTTTGGCACGTGGCGTTTGATGATTATCCGGTTGTTGGTGTTACCTGGAAACAAGCAAAAGCTTTTTGTAACTGGCGAACAAAGTTAATGAATGAATATCAGGGTAAGTTTGAAGTACCCGAACTTCATGATTACAGGTTGCCAACAGAAGCAGAGTGGGAGTATGCAGCCCGTGGTTCAAATGAACGGACACTTTACCCCTGGGGCAGTTACTATGCCGCGAACCATTACGGTTGTTATGTAGCCAATTTTAAGCCACGTAGAGGTAATTACGTTGCAGATAGCAATATGGGCTGTACAACGGTAAAAGTGGGTTCATTTGACCCGAATAATGTGAGGTTATACGATATGGCAGGAAATGTTTCGGAGTGGACCAGCAGTGCATTTTACGAATCAGCGTATGATGCTATTAGTGACTTTAATCCAATGATGGAATATGAGGCTTTACCCAATGATCCTCCGGTATTAAAGCGTAAAGTAGTTCGTGGAGGTTCCTGGAAGGATGTTGCCTATTACCTTCGAAATGGCACACGGACTTATGAGTATCAGGATTCAGCGAAATCGTACATCGGGTTCAGGTGTGTCCGTACTTCTTTTAAAGACGAATATCATAACCAATAAAAAAGCCCCTTCGTAGCTGAAAGAGCTTCTGATATATTTTTGAAAGAAGGATTATACAAAATTGTCTCCTTTACGCATTTTCACATCACTTACAAACTGACGAATAAGCTGTTCCTCTGATTTTTTGCAAACCAGTAGGGTATTATCAGCTTCTACAACAATAAAATCTTCCAGTCCCTGCAAAACAACTAATTTATCGTTAGGCATATTTACAATACATCCTTTGGAATCATAGGTCATTACATTTTCACCATTGATAGAATTCTGAAGATCATCCTTATCCCGGTTTTCGTATAAAGAACCCCAGGTGCCAAGGTCACTCCAACCAAAGTCAGCACAAAGCACATATACATTTTCAGCCTTCTCCATTATTCCATAGTCAATGGAAATATTCTGACATTCTGAATATGTTTTATTAATGAAATGAAGTTCATCCGGTGTTCCATAAAGTTTTTCCCCTTTTTGGAACAGCTTATCTACATCACTAAGATGTTTCCCAAAAGCATCAAGAATACTGTTCAGTGACCAAATGAAGATACCGGAGTTCCAGAAGAACTCACCACTTTCAACAAAGATTTCGGCCATTTTTAAGTCAGGCTTTTCGGTGAATGTTTTAACCTTATACAGGTTATTTAAATCTTTATATTCTGTTTTATTATCAATCTGGATATACCCATAACCAGTCTCCGGGCGATTTGGTGTAATCCCAAGGGTTAGTAACACATTGTTTTCAGATATGAAATCAATCCCATTTTCAACCTGACGAATAAATTCATCTTCTTTAGTTATCAGGTGATCAGACGGTGCGACAATGATATTTGCATTCGAATTTCGCTTTTTAATGACATAACTGGCATAAGCTACACACGGAGCTGTATTTCTTCTAAGTGGTTCACACAATACCTGCTCTTCAGTTAATTCAGGTAATTGCTGAAGAACCAAATCCCTGTAGTCAATACTTGTAACTACATAGAAGTTTTCTTCAGGACAGATTCGTTTCAAACGGTCAAAAGTCATTTGAATAAAAGTTCTTCCGGTACCAACAATATCAAGAAACTGCTTGGGCATTGAGCTTTTACTTAGTGGCCAAAAACGACTACCAATCCCCCCGGCCATAATAACGCAGAAATTATTTTTCATGTATAAATCTTTTACTTATTGAATTCTATCAAATATACTTGAATAATGTGAAATTATAAACAAAATCAGGTGATCATTATGGGAAATATTCCATTAAAAAATGGGTTTAAATTTTAATCTTTTCAGCTTCATATAAATTTGTAATTTTATAAAAATTGCCATTATGAATTTTTTTTATCACACCGGACGTTATTTTACGCTTCTCTATCAGGTTTTCTCAAGGCCCGAAAAGCACAGGGTTTACGTTAGAAAACTTTTCAGGGAAATTGAAAGCCTTGGCTTAAATTCAATTGGCATTGTTGTAATTATATCTCTTTTTATGGGAGGTATCATTACTTTGCAGGTGGCTTATAACCTTACCAATCCACTTTTCCCAAGTTATTTGATTGGACTGGGCAACCGTGACACGCTGATTCTTGAGTTTTCTTCAACCATCATGGGCTTGATTATGGCTGGAAAGATTGGCTCTAATATAACTTCTGAAATAGGAAGTATGCGTGTTACAGAGCAAATTGATTCGTTACAGATTATGGGCGTTAATCCGGCAAGTTATTTGATCCTTCCAAAGATTGTTGCTGTTGTATTCATTTTCCCATTTCTGTTTATTCTTAGTGTATTTTTTGGATTAATTGGTGGACTTATCGTTGGCCCTGCTGTAGGTGCTGTTACAGCTCCTGATTATATCAACGGTATTCAGTATTTATTTACACCATATTATGTGACATTCTCTTTAATAAAGACATTGTTTTTTGGTTTTCTTGTGGCAAGTGTGCCCGCTTATTTCGGCTACTACGTAAAAGGTGGTGCTTTTGAGGTCGGTGCTGCAAGTACGAAAGCTGTGGTGAATACAAATATTTTAATCCTGGTTTTTGACCTGATATTAACTCAAATCTTGTTTACATGATTGTTATTGAAAGTATATCGAAATCCTTCGACGATAAAAAAGTTTTAAGCAATATATCAGCTCAGTTTTTGAAGGGGCAAACGAACCTGATTATTGGACGAAGTGGTTCCGGGAAAACAGTTCTTTTAAAATCAATTGTTGGGTTGCATGAAGTTGATGAAGGGCAGGTTTTTTACGACGACCGGGACTTTACATCCATGAAACCCAAAGAGCGTAAGAAGTTGAGGCAGGAGATGGGAATGCTTTTTCAGGGAGGGGCTTTATTTGATTCGTTGACCGTTGAAGAAAATGTTCGTTTCCCTTTAGATATGTTTGCCGATCAGACAACTGAAGAGAAAAAAAAACGCGTTGATTTTTGCTTAGATCGTGTGAACATTGAAAAAGCAAATCACCTTTTTCCTTCAGAAATATCAGGAGGTATGCAGAAGCGTGTTGCTATTGCAAGAGCTATTGCCCTTAGCCCCAAGTACCTTTTTTGCGATGAACCGAACTCGGGCCTTGATCCTGAAACAGCTCTGGTAATTGATGAGTTGATCCATGAAATTACCGTTGACCTGAATATGACGACCATTATCAATACCCACGATATGAATTCCGTGATGGAAATTGGGGACAAAATATTGTTTATTAGTGGAGGGGAAATGGGCTGGGAAGGCACAAAACATGAGATTCTGAAAACAGATAACCAGAAGCTTAATGAGTTTGTATTTGCCAATAAGCAGTATCGTCAGATTCGTGACGCCAGGATTGAGAATAAAGACTAAGCTTTTGGAGACATCACAATAAACGGGATGATCATTTCTTCCATCGAAACCCCACCATGCTGGAAAGTATCCTTGTAATACTGGACATAATGGTTATAGTTGTTTGGGTAAGCAAAGAAATCTGTGTTCATCGCAAAAATAAAGCTGGAACTCACGTTTCGCCCGGGAAGATAAATGTGTTCCGGATTTTTAATTTCGAAAACTTGCTTCGCGTTGTAGTTTAGGTTTCTTCCAAGCTTATACCGCAAGTTTGTATTTGTTTCCCTGTCACCGATAACTTTTACCGGATTATCGACCCGAATTGTACCATGATCGGTAGTTAGAATAACCTTAACATTATTTTCTGCAAGTGCTTTGAGGAGTTCTAATAAGGAAGAGTTATTAAACCAGCTGAGCGTTAATGAGCGGTAAGCTTTTTCATCGCCTGCAAGTTCTTTGATCATATCCATTTCGGTACGGGCATGTGAAATCATATCCACAATGTTGAAAACCATCACAGACAGGTCATTCTTAAGAATATTCCCCAGGTTATCGACTAGTTTTTTACCGGCTTTTACGTTTGTAATCTTTTCAAAAAATAACTTTTCGTTTCTGCCGTAACGTTTCAGTTGGGCCTGCATTAGCTCTCTCTCATGCCGGTTTTTGTTCCCGGCATTATCATCATCTTCCCACATGTCAGGGAGTAGCTTGGCTATTTCGCCGGGCATTAGGCCAGAAAAAATAGCATTACGTGCATACATCGTTGCGGTAGGAAGGATGCTGTAATAAAGTTCTTCTTCACTCAGGAAATATTGGCTCATCACTGAGTTCAGAACCCGAAATTGGTCATATCGCAAGTTGTCTATGACCAACACAAAAACCTTTTCGCCTTTATCCAGGATAGGGAAAATACGATGTTTAAACAAATCAGGTGATAACATGGGGCGTTCGCCATGATCCTTTTTAAACCAGTCTGTATAGTTGTTTTTTATAAAACGGACAAAACCTGCATTCGCTTCGTTCTTCTGCATCTTCAACACTTCATCCATGGTTGAATCTTCGGACTCACTTAACTCGAGTTCCCAAAAAACGAGTTTCCGGTAAACATCAACCCACTCTTCGTAATCCAGGTTTTCGTTTAAGCGCATTCCAATTTTAGCAAATTCACTTTGGTAGGCAGTAGTTGTTTTTCGGGTTACCAGCTCGCGTTGATCAACATTCTTTTTAATGGAAAGAAGAATTTGTTTTGGGTTAACAGGTTTAATCAGGTAATCGGCCATTTTAGCACCAATAGCCTGGTCCATAATATCTTCTTCTTCACTTTTGGTAATCATTATTACCGGAACATTGGGCTTGATCGTTTTAATTTCATCAAGTGTTTCCAGTCCTGATTTTCCGGGCATATTTTCATCAAGAAAAATGATGTCGTAATGGTTTTGCTTAACCAATTCAATCGCATCGGTTCCGTTATGTGCGGTTGAAACTTCGTACCCTTTTTCTTCTAAAAAGATAATGTGGGCACGTAGTAAATCTATTTCGTCATCTGTCCAAAGTATACGGATTGTTTTCATGCTTCCTGATTTAAAAACCTGTGTTTAAGATACTGGTTTGAATTTATTCATTTACCCTATTATTCGTCTTTCTTGCCTACCGCAGCTACCGTGTGTACACATCTTTTTTAAAATTGTATATTGATAAAATTATTAACATTTTTAATTTAAAATATCCAATAAGCCTGCCTGT
>JANQII010000075.1 GCA_028282195.1 Prolixibacteraceae bacterium | reverse complement strand
TTTGACTTTCTGTGTTTTTGTAAACAATGGGTGTCATCTTTCCAAAAGATGACACCCCTGTACAAAATAACCCACCTCCTTTGAGGATGGATATTTAATTAGACTTTATTGTAGAAAAGTTAAAAGTCCTTCTTCCAACCTGAACTCGGCAGTCATTATGCCATTTTCTTTTAGGGCAGCAGTAAAACCTTCATTCATCATTCTTCCGGCCTTTAATGGAAATTCAAGCAGGGCAGGATAACTGTTTTCATCTTCAGGGTTTTTGTAAAAATCGATGCAGGTGCTAACTTTTTGCGAAAGGTAAATGCGACACGCCATTGGTCTGGCCTCATAAGCAGAACAGGCCTCATTTTTAAGAAGAGGACAATCTGCTTTAAAGTTTAAGATCTCCTTTTCGTTTAATGATGTAGTTTTATCGTTTTTTGATTTTGATCGCTCAATACCGGTCTTTTTATCTGCTTCTGAAAAGCTCTTTTCAATATGCCTTCCCAGGTAATGTATTTCATATGAATTGGCAAATACGGCTTGCTTGCAACACCAGGCACAGCCTTTTTTGCAATCAATAGATATGCCTTGTCTTTTAGCCATTTCCAGTAATGAGTAAATCAAATCATCAATGCCTTTGTACATGGATGAAATAGCTTCAAAAAGTTTTGCTTCCGATTCTTCAGATTTTGCATATGCACCTAATCGGTATCCATCTTTATAAAAAGCCTTGTCATGTTCTGAAAAGTTTTTTTCTTCCATTTCTATACTTTGTGCTAAAGTATTACATTCTAACTAAAAAAGCTTCCCGGATGAGAAGCTTTTCTAATTATTGCTAAAAGGATTGATTGTTCAAGATTAACCAGTAGACTTATTTGAGTCATTGGTTTCGTAAGAGTTTGTGATAACTAATTTTAGTTGTTTGTTTATCTTTCCTGAATGGTAAATATTTTCTTTTTAGGATCAAATTCGTATTTAAGATTCAACGGTTTACAAATCATTTGCAAAGCTGAGTCGCAGTTTGAAGTATATATTCTACCCGAAAAATGTTTTTTCAATGTAGTATCCTGAAGTTCGATCTGCACATTAAAAAAATATTCAATTTCTTCTACCACAAATTTGATGTTAACCTGGGAGAAATATTGATTAAACTTTGCAATTTCAGGATGACTGATCTTTGTATCTGCTAAGTTTTCAATTTCATCACCTAGTAGTTTAACCGATTTTCCTTCCGGTATTAGTTGTTCAACTTTATTAGAAACTAATTTGATAGTTCCTTCATAGCAATGAATGTATAATCCGTTACTAAGCTCTTTTACATGAAAGCGGGTTCCAATAACTTCAATATCACCATAAGTTGTTTTAACAGTAAACGGATTGCCTTCATTTACTTCGAAATAGGCATCACCTGATAGTTTTACTTCTCTTTTCCACCAGTATCTGGGATAGCTAATTTGACTGTCTATGCCCATTATAACCCTTGACTCATCTGGAAACAGATAGGAACCTGCAATTAAATCTTCGCTGGAAATTTTAACAGTGGACAAAAAAAATTGAAGAAGGAAAATCAGCAAGAGAGCGGCTGCGGTTGATATTGCGATTCGATAAACAGGACTTAAAAAAAATATTTTGCCTTTCCCTTGCTGTTTGGTATTTCCTTCTTCAATTTTAGTTAAGAGCTTTTTCAAAACAACTTTATTATCTTCGCCAGCCGGTACCTCGTAATGTTTCATTACTTGGTTAATCTTACTCTCTAATTTCTGGACAACGGAACTCACTGGCTTTTAGATAATCTTTTTGTGTTTGAACTTTTCTCAAAATATCTACTTTCTAACTGTTATATCCATACCAGTTAAAATACCCTACCAGATTAATGAAAATTTTATGAAAATAATTTTAGAGCCTTCTGTCAAGCGCTTCGTGAAGTAAGCGGATAGCTTTAGTCATCTGCTTTTCAATAGCTTTAACAGATACGCCAAGGTTCTCGCTTATTTGTCTGTAGCTAAGATCATCAAGGCGGTTCATTAAGAAAATTGTACGTGTTCTTTCGGGTAATTTAGAGATTGCGCCCTGAAGCTTTTTGTCAAACTCTTTAATCTCAATTAAATATTCAGGTGATTTGTAATCACTATTATCAGCGCCAACGAGCGAGTTATTGAATTTTAGATCAACGGATTTCCTGCGGTGATGTTTAAAATAACGGTTGCGTGCTATGGTAAGTAAGTAGGCACGGAGAGTGTTTTCCCTGAGTTTATCTTTGTTTTCCCAAAGAGATAAAAAAACATCTTGTCCGAGGTCTTCAGATAATTTCATGTCCCCGGACAGGTAATACAAATAATTTCTTATTGCCTCGTAATGGTCATCGAAGATTGCTTCGAACCAGGCTTTGTTTTTAACTTCCGTCATCCATTATCAAAAATAAACGATATTTCGTGAATTGTAAATATAAATCTCAAGGAATTATCGATTCATGTATAAAAAAACTCAGTTATTACTTAATAATCCCTAAAAATCAATAAAGGTTCCCTCTGTGTAAAGGAAAAATTATAATTCCTAACAATCATTTATTACGATTGTTTTTTGGATCACTGCAATATTCGGGTGGGTAACTTTGTTGAATTTATGATCCTGGATACGGGGAACTTGATTCTTGATCCTTGATTCTTGATCCTGGAACCTGGATGCTCATTACCGGATAATTGGTCATTGGCAATTGTGTCCCGATGGTTGGGTCCTTGATTTTGGAATTTGGGATTTGTTTTTGAATATTGCCCCAGTGCTTATTCTTTGAAGCTTACAAGCTGTTGCTTCAAAAACCCGTTTCCAGTCTCGGTCACAGTCTCCATTAACCCAAAACCTGCAACCCGAAACTTCCACAAAGAAAGCTGACAGTAACCCACCCTAATTATGAACTGATCGTGTTTTTTAATAGTCAATCTGTTACTGTAAAAAATAGTTTTGAAATTATTATTAATTGAGATTTAGCAGAGGTGTAAAAATAGAAATGGGGGTCAAAACTGACCCCCAAAAATTCTACAAAATTGCGATTCGTGAAAAAGGGACTTTATTTTCTCGGCGATTGATACAGTTTTTATGATGTTTCACTAAAACCGATCGCTCGTCCTTTGTTATCGATCCTATAAATCTTATACGCTCACCTAAAGGTTTGTTCCTTATGCTCTTAAAAGCACAGTCTGTTTTTTCCGATCCCATTGGGCATCCGAATATTAAACCATAATAATCTGAATGATCCCTTTTCATAACTCATCCTCACTAATTATAGACATTTGTTTATTCGCGATTATTGAAAAAGGTAACCCTTATTTTTCATATTTTTTTTAAAGATTTTAAAAATTTTCCTTCGTTAAATTTTTGTACTTTTGCCGAAACTTTTACATCGAATAAATTTCAACCTGATATGTTTGAAAATCTTAATGATAAGCTGGAGAAGTCCTTTAAACTCCTGAAAGGAAAAGGTAGAATTACCGAGATTAATATTGCTGAGACATTAAAAGAAGTCCGTCGTGCATTGCTTGATGCAGACGTTAACTATAAGATAGCCAAATCATTTACAGAGAATGTTAAAGAAAAGGCTTTAGGTGAAGATGTGCTTACTTCGGTTCAGCCTGGTCAAATGATGGTTAAAATTGTTCACGATGAGCTAGCTGAGTTAATGGGTGGTAAATCAGTGGATATTGACCTTGGAGGTAAGCCTTCCGTAATCTTGATTGCGGGTTTGCAAGGTTCGGGTAAAACTACTTTTTCAGGGAAACTGGCAAAATTGCTGAAAAGCAAAAAAGGAAAACACCCTCTTTTAGTGGCTGGTGACGTTTATCGTCCTGCTGCGATTGACCAGTTGAAAATTCTTGGGGAACAAATTCAAGTTCCTGTTTATACTGAAGAAGGAAACAAAGAGCCTGTCAAAATTGCGAAAGCTGCCATCAAACACGCAAAAGCAAATGGCAACGATGTAGTAATTGTCGATACAGCTGGTCGCCTGGCTGTTGATGAGGAGATGATGAATGAAATTTCAGCAGTGAAAAAAGCTGTTGATCCAAATGAGATTTTGTTTGTCGTTGACTCCATGACTGGCCAGGATGCTGTAAATACAGCTAAGGAGTTTAATGACCGGTTAGACTTTGACGGGGTTGTTCTTACCAAACTTGATGGTGATACCCGTGGTGGTGCGGCACTTTCCATTCGCTCGGTTGTGAACAAACCAATTAAGTTTGTTGGTACGGGTGAAAAAATGGAAGCACTGGATGTGTTCCACCCGGACAGGATGGCAGATCGTATTCTGGGTATGGGTGACGTTGTTTCACTTGTAGAAAAGGCTCAGGAACAATTTGATGCTGAAGAAGCCCGTCGTTTACAAAAGAAGCTGGCTAAGAACCAATTCAATTTTAATGACTTCTTAAAGCAAATTCAGCAAATTAAAAAGATGGGTAACCTGAAAGACCTGGCAGGAATGATTCCCGGCATGGGCAAGGCTTTAAAAGGAATGGACATTGAAGATGATGCATTTAAGCATATTGAAGCGATCATACATTCAATGACTCCTGCAGAGCGTGATGACCCTTCAATTTTAAATGGCTCGCGCAGAAAACGAATTGCTGATGGTGCAGGTTCAACTATTCAGGAAGTAAACCGCCTGATCAAACAATTTGCTGAAACCCGTAAAATGATGCGCATGGTTTCTCAGGGTAAAAACCTGAACCGCATGATGGGTAATATGCCAAGACGATAACCGAAATAACAAATACATGATTTTAATTGACGGAAAACAAACCGCAGCAGATATTAAAAAAGAGATTGCTGCTGAAGTAGAAGAAATGAAAGCTAACGGTGGTAAAACACCTCACCTGGCAGCTGTTTTGGTTGGTCATGATGGTGGTAGTGAAACCTACGTGGCTTTTAAAATAAAAGACTGTGCAGAAGTTGGTTTCAAGTCTTCATTAATTCGTTATGAAGATGACGTAACTGAAGCTGAGTTATTGGCTAAGGTTGAAGAGTTGAATAACGATGCTGATGTTGATGGCTTTATTGTACAGCTTCCATTACCTGATCATATTTCAGAACAAAAAATTATTGAAGCCATTGCTCCTGAAAAAGATGTGGATGGTTTCCACCCTGTAAATGTTGGAAGAATGGTGATTGGTTTACCGTCATTTGTGTCTGCTACACCTGATGGTATTGTTGAGTTGTTGCAGCGTTACAATATCGAAACTTCAGGTAAAAACTGTGTGGTTGTTGGACGTAGTAATATTGTTGGCCGCCCAATGAGTATTTTGATGTCGCAGAAAGCAATGAACGCTACCGTAACTGTTGCTCATAGCCGCACCAAAGACTTAAATGAACTTTGCGCAAGCGCAGACATCTTGATTGCAGCTCTTGGTTTTCCCGAGTTTATTAAAGGCGATATGGTGAAAGAAGGTGCAGTGGTTATTGATGTGGGTACTACCCGTGTTGAATCTGATCAAACCAAATCAGGTTGGAAATTAAAAGGCGATGTGTTATTTGATGAAGTTGCTCCTAAATGTGCAGCAATTACCCCTGTTCCTGGCGGTGTTGGTCCAATGACCCGTGTTTCTTTATTAAAGAACACTTTACTGGCTGCTAAAAAGGAAATTTATAAGTAGACTTATAATCCCTCCAGATATTGAAAGGCAGCCCAAGTGGTTGCCTTTTTTGTTGGTTTTTTGTTGTTATTTATATTTTTCCCTTAATTCCAAGATAACTTTAATGATACTTTCAACTGTTTCTTTAAGTTCGTCTCCCATTTTCTTAATTTCATCCGGGTATTTGTCCTGCATAAAATGCATAAGTGCATAATAGATCGGTTTTAAACGGTCTTTTATCTGATGCTTATTTTCTTCAAATATCTTATAAACAAAGTTGTATTGTTCTTTGGCAATTAATAAGTTAATTAGTAATTCAATATTTTCAGTGTAATTTTTTATTATTTCATCATCTTCAAGTATTTGTGTTGAAAAATCCAATGCATTATTAAATTTATTATTCCAAAGAAGTATTGTTGCGTGCGATATTTTTTGTTCAATTGGATTGTTGCCGGTTTCGAGTGCTTTTGTGGATAATTCCTCAGCCTTTTTTTTGTTTTTATTTTGTTGTAGATATAAAAATGCTAAATTTTCCATAGCCTCTTTGTCGTTTTTGTTAATAGCCATTAAGTAGTATTTCTCAGCATTTTTAAAATCATTTAATTCAATATCATATAAAAGTGCTAAATTGTTCATTGCTTTTTTGTCATTTTTATCAATTGCCATTAAATAATATTTCTTTGCATTGTTATAGTCTTTAATGTCAGAGTGATAGATATTTGCAAGATACCTCATTGCCAGTGTGCTGCCTTTCTTTATTGCGAGTAAGTAGTATTCTATGCTTTTGTCAATATCATTGAAAAAAATATGATACATGAATGCTTTAAAAACATCCTTTAGATTAGTATTTAAAACCTTTTTATTTAACAAATCAAAAGCTTTTTCATATTGTCCATCTTTTAATTGAGAATCAATACTTCCAAGTAAGTATTCAAAATCTGATTTTGAGAGTTCGTTTACCAGATCACTTTTTTGAGATTCTAAATATTCTTTTGTTGAGGATAATAGATGGTATTGTTTTTCTGGGGAAGGTGTCATTTGAGCATAAGCTTCAGAGAGACTATAAGCATACTTGTCATAAACTTTTTCTGATTTTAATTTTAAAAGATGTTTGTCAATCATTTCATCCAATGAATCTCTACCGCACCAAAGTTCCAGGAATTTAGTTAGCCACTTTACTTTGTTTTTATCCGATTTGCGTCCATTGCGCATCATGTACCAAATGTTAAAGAAGCGTTCTTTGACTTGGTAGAGATGGTTTTTGGTGCTGGTGGCCTTTTTAATAACGATATTGTTTTTTTCCAGCAAACGTAACTGAGAAGAAACAGCTTTGCTTTCCATTCGGGTTATTCTTGCTATTTCTTTTACAGCTATAGCATCCCAGTTAAGTGCAATGCAATCTATAATCTCTTGTTGTTGGGATGATAGGTCATCCATGCGATGTTTGTACAGGGGGGTTGCCCGGTCAAGTAAAACTTCAAGGTATTTAAAAGAATCGCCATTGCTGTCATTTATAAAAATTTCGTATAGTAACACGATTGTTCGCGGAACACCACCAGTGATAATTCTCAACGCTTCAATCCTTCCAGGGTTATTATCAATAATTTCCTGAATTTTCTTTGAGCCATTTATCTTATCCAGTTCTAAAAGAAACTCTCTTGTTTCTTTGCTTTTGAGTTCGTTAAGGTGGATTATCTTGAAATATTCATAAAAGGGTTCATCGTATTTGTAGGTAGATTCAAGCGCTATGGCGGTACCACCAATAATTCGAATTGAATTGTTGGTTATTAATACTTCCCGTAACCTTTGTTGTTCTTTTTTAGTTAGTTTTTGTAAAATGTCGCCTATATTATCGATGAAAATGCAAATCTTGTTTTTGTGTTTTTTTAATGCCTCAAAAAGCATCTCATAGCAATGTTCCTCATAACCATCAATTTCGTCTTTTGCTTGCATTAAACCTAACAGACCATCATAATTTTCTGATTCGTGTTCAAGTTCTGAAGCAATCTTTTCCCAGAGTTTAAAAAGTTTGTTGACACTATATTGCTCTTCATTAAAAATGACAGGAATCAACCAGGTGTTTATTTTTTTGTCACTTTTTAACTCATAATATACTCTTAAAAGGAGTGTGGTTTTCCCACTTCCACGTACACCTAGTATGATGAAATGTTGTGGAGGGTAGTCCATTTGATCATCCTGGATTATTTTAAGTATGCTCTTGAATTCCTTCAAGCGTATGCTAAAGTTTTCCCTGATTTGCTTTTCTGACTGGTTTCCCGGATTAAATAATTGCATTGTTTCCATTTTGTTAATTAGTTACATTGTTAAACCACCAGGCTTTCAACAGGGGTGAATTGAAAACGTATTTATCCTGAGCTTCAAGATTGTTTATATAGCCATCATATTCCAGTGCACTTAAAATATCTTTATGTTCTTCCAGTATTTCAAGGTGGACAGCTAAATCTGCAATCTGAGCTTTTGTAATATATGGGTTTTCTGCAGCCAGGTTTAAAACTGCTTTGGAGAAGTTGTAATCATTCTTTTTATAAGATTTTCTTAATCGTGTATGCCAATGTTCGAAATACATTTTATTTCTCAAGACATTATCGAAGGCTTGATCGATAGTTTCTTTGTTGATTATATTGCTATCGTTATCTTCGCAAATACTTCTTACTTCGTCCAAAATAATGTTTATAAAATAGGGAATATTCCATTCCAGGCGGGTTAATAGATAGTTGATATCGTCAATTTGAAAATCATACCCTGAATCTTTTAATGGAATTTTTTGTATGTAGTCAATTGCTTCTTCTTGTGTGAATGGTGTTACTTTAAATGGGTACAAATCATTTATGGTGCTGACTGCATTTAATCGACTGACTATATTTTCTAATCCTATTGATCCTGCAAATAGAAATTGTATTTTATTGCTGATTTTAGGATTAATTCTGATTTCCCGAACCGATTCCAGGAATTTAATAGCTGAGTCATCGCCCTCGTCTTGCATGATATTTTCAACAGTTTGGGCAAATTCATCAATCATTAATATCAGTTTAGAGTCTTCAAAATCTAACTGTTCTACGATATTTGTAAAGTCTTCATGATAATCAATCTCTTTGTTCTCGAAGGATATTCCTTCGGCACTTATTGATTTGATAGAGGTTGTTGTTGCAATATTCTTGAAGAATTTTGAGATTCTCTTTGTTGTTTCCAGTTTTTGTACAACTTCTTTTACAAGTTTTCGATAAAATTCGTTCTGATTGTTTACTGATTCCGTAATGATGTAAATAACTTCATGATGTTCTTGTGGATTTTCCTGGCAATATAACATTATAGATGTTTTGCCCAGTCTTCTTGGTGCTGCAACTAATATGTTGTTTCCTGTTAATATTCTTCTCCATAGTTTGTTAATGAGCTTTTTTCTGATATAGAATTTATCACCTGTAGCTGCTTGTCCGATAATTATATTCATGGTTTTCTGAGTTTTTAAGAATTACAAAGTTATTGACAAAATATTTTTTGTCAAAGCTTTTAGCAAAATATTTTTTGTCAAATATTGTTTGTGAAGTTGTCTTTTGAAATTTGTTATTTGTTTTTTGGAATTTTTCCGTTCACTATCTTTACAAACCATGGAAGAGCAGGCGCGCAAAATAATACATGTGGATATGGATGCCTTTTATGCATCGGTGGAGCAGCGGGATAATCCTGAGTTGAGAGGAAAACCTATTGCTGTTGGGGGTGACCATGAGCGTGGTGTTGTGGCTGCTGCCAGCTATGAAGCGCGTAAGTTTGGTGTACGTTCTGCTATGTCATCGAAGCTTGCAAAGCGCAAATGTCCTGATTTAATTTTTGTGCGAGGGAACTTTGATAAATACAAAGAAGCTAGCAGGATAATTAGAGATATCTTTTTTGAGTACACGGATTTGGTGGAGCCACTTTCATTGGATGAGGCTTTTCTCGACGTGACTTTTGCAAAAAAAGGGAAACCTTCGGCTACGCTTATAGCAAAAGAAATTAAAAGAAGAATCAAGGAAGAAACAAATCTGACAGCGTCTGCAGGTGTTTCTTATTGTAAGTTTCTGGCTAAAATTGCTTCCGATGAAAAAAAGCCCGATGGTTTGTTTGTAATTACACCAGATCAGGCCGAAGAATTTATTGAGAATCTCGAGGTTCGTAAATTTTTTGGTGTTGGCAAAGTAACTGCTGAAAAGCTCAACAGGCAGGGGATTTACTTTGGTTCAGACTTGAAAAAGTTTGATCAGCATGAATTAATTCGTCAGTTTGGTAAAGCGGGCATCTATTACTACAACATTGTTCGTGGAATTGATAACCGGCCTGTTGTTCCAACCCGGGAACGTAAATCGTTAGGGGCAGAGCGAACATTTGGGCAAGATTACTTTCTTTTAAGTGACTTAAAAATTCAGATGGAGAAGATTGAAGATGAAATTTGGCGGCGGATTGAGCGGGCACAAACTTTTGGTAAAACATTGACGTTGAAAATTAAATTCGCTGATTTTGAGCAGATAACCCGAAGCAAAACACTTCCTTCTTCCATAAAAACAAGATCGGTTTTAACAGAAACTGCAATGAAACTTTTAAAAGCCGAAGAGCCATTTATAAAAGGTATAAGGTTGCTAGGTTTGCAGATTTCAAACTTTTCCCAACCAGAAAAAGGGCCAGTACAATTGACCATTGATTTTTGATAGAGAAGTTGGAAGACAGAAGTCGGAAGTACCCCAGCCGCTTAAACGGCATATTCAATTATCTAACGGGGGAATGGGTTATGAATAGGAAAAGTACTTTTGTAAAAAACAGGTA
>JANQII010000070.1 GCA_028282195.1 Prolixibacteraceae bacterium | reverse complement strand
TTAAAAATTCCCAGCTTGACTTTGAAGAAACCCGGATTGCCTACGAAGAGGAAAAAGGGGAAGAAAGCACCAAAGACAGTGCAACGGTGATCAAGAAATCGGTTGTGCGCCTGATCAACGACAAGCTGGTGGTTTACCTTCGTGCCATGAACGAGGTTGATGCTGAAACCTACGGTAGTTTTTACCTGACCATTACCGAAATTATATCCGATAATAACGAGGTGGTGAAGAAGCGTAGTAAAAAGAATACCTCTACAGTTTAGCTCTAACGGAGCGTGGTAATTAACCTCCGCTGGCCCCTCTGCTGGCGCAAATTTGTGGTGTCAAAGGGGTGTCATCCTTCAAAAGGATGACACCCCTCTACTATAGAAAACATAGTCAAGACCATATTTTATGAGTTAAAGGATCCGATCTTTTCAAAAGATCGGATCCCTCGATAAACAATATTTTCCACAGGGGTACAAAAAAGGCCAGATGTAAATCCGGCCTTTGCTTTATCATAGAAATAACTATTCATTAAACCATCGGGTATTTTTTAAATACTTCTTCCGACTTCATCAAAATATCAACATATTGCGCACGCTGATAACTAAACGGGTCTTTCTGGTTTTTGCGGGAAAGTTTTCCACGGAAGTCCTCCAGCGTTTTGTATCCTTTTTTATCCATCCATGCAGAAAGTTCGCTAAGCATAGTTTTAACAACAGCTGGCTGATCTCTGTAAATGGCCGAAACAATCTGAACCACATCTGCACCTGCAAGCAATAACTTAATAACATCTTCAGCTTCAGATATACCACGGCTGGCACAAATACTGGCATCAATGTTACCATGCAACAGTCCTGCATAGCGTAATGCCAATTGATGCTCATTGGTATTGCTTAAGTCCCAGGGATAGTGGAATAATTCTTCTTCAATATCAATTTCAGGTTGGAAAAAACGGTTGAAGAGAATGTAACCATCTACTCCTGCTTCATCCAGTTTCTTAATAAAGTTTAAGGTGTTTGTGTAGAAAGGGCTAAGCTTTACACTTACCGGGATTTTAACCGCTTTTTTAATACTTTTTACTGCCTGAACTTGTTTGTCCTCAATGGCAGAAGCTTCTACTTCAAAATAACCAGGCGTAGCGTATAAGTTAATCTCCAAAGCATCTACTCCGGTTTGCTCCAGTTCTTTTGCATATTCAACCCAGGTGGTTTCATAAATTGCATTTAAACTGCCAATTACAGGAACTGATGAGTTGGCCTTCAACGTTTTTACATTGAATAGATGCTCTTTGGGTCCGGCATGCTGAATGTTTGGAAACAAACGGGTCATTTCAGCATTACGATTCTCATACTCATGAAGCTCTTCTTCAAACTGAATGCTTTCCAATTGGATTTGTTCTTCGAACAAAGATTTATAAACGATTGCAGCAATTCCTGCTTCTTCCAACTGACTTATAACTTCGGGCTTGTTAACCAGGTTACTTGCTCCAAGAATAATGGGGTTCTTTAATTCGATACCCATGTAGGTTGTAGATAAATTTGCCATACGGATGATTTTATAGGTTACATTCAGTTAGATAAACTATATGGTTGGACTTTTGTTCAACGATCAAAAATGAAAAAATGTAAACAATTGATTGATAGTCTTTTGGGGGTGATAAAAAAATGACTGTGCAAGGCAACAGTCATTCCGAACCTGATTTGGAATCTGTTTCTGTTTGACCCTGTTTGATAAAGATCCCGAAATAAGTTCAGTAGTGTCCGGTAAATATTTCATTTTAGGTAAAAATAAGGGATTGTAGCATATTTGCAACTGATAATGAGTTTTTTAACATTAACGGCTAAAGCCTTTTCTTTGCTACTATATTTAAGCCCCGGCTTAAGCCGGGGCCAAGAAACCCAGGGATGAAAAGGGCTTTAGCCCTTAATCTACATTTTAACCGGACA
>JANQII010000060.1 GCA_028282195.1 Prolixibacteraceae bacterium | reverse complement strand
CCCGGTAATGCAGTCTGTTTTTCACTAAAGTATTCAGCTCCAACTGTGATGTTATTAAATTTGAATAGTTTAATATTTCCTGTCAGTCGGGCATTTTGAAATACGTTTTTATAATTGAGGCTGTCACGTTTTGAAGTTCCCAGGTTTATGACATCGTATGTTTTGTTGTTATCGCCTAAAAACGACAATTCGAACTTTAATTTATCGGTAGGATAGAGGTTTGTTTTGAAATTGTATCTTAAACTATTGCTTTTTTTATCAATTAGTTCGGTCGACTGAAAGTTTCTATTTGCATTGAAATAAGCAACATTCCCATTAAACGAAATCCAATTGTTAACCCTAAAAATAAGTTTTTGGCTAAGATTGTAATCATTCTCATCTTCCTGGGTCAAGACGTTAAAAATACCTTCACCTCCATTAATGTCATAAGGTGAGTATTTATTGTACTTTATATTAGTAAAGGATGTAAGTCTGTCTTTACGTAAATTCAGGTTAGCATAGGCATATTGGTTCGACTTGCCATTGCTGTCTGAAGGATCTGAGAACATAATATTTTGAATTCCCGCATTAACTTCAAGGGGGCGGGAGACATCACGGGTAATAACATTTATTACTCCTCCAATCGCATTTGAACCGTAAAGGGTTGATGCTGCTCCATCTGTAATTTCAATTTGTTCAATAGCTGAAAGATTTATTCTTGAAAGATCAAATGTGCCTTCTGAACCTTCGGCAAGCCTTTCCCCATCAATCAGCAATAAAGTATAATGAGGGTTAAGCCCGTTAAGGGTGGATCGATTAGCCAAATGCTCTTTTGTTGTCTCAAAAGATGCAACATTGTTACTCAACGCTTGAGTTAGGGAACTTACGCCCTGTCTCTTTATTGTTGTTTTGTTAATAATCCTTGTTCGGATTGGGCTCTGGGTTAGCTGGTTTTTTGTGCGGGTTCCTGTAATAACGATTGTATTAATATCAATGATACTCTGCTCTAATCTAAAATGAACAACTTTATTTTGATAAATATCCAGAACATATTCCTGGGTTTCGTACCCATTGTAACTGGCATTCAGTTTGTATGTGCCATCAGGAATTCCGGTTATTTCATATTTGCCTTCTTTATCCGTAGCAACACCAAAAGTGGTTCCTTCAAGATAAATAGTTGCACCAATGATAGGTGTTCTTTCTTCAAAACCAATTATTGTTCCTGAAATTTTGTTTTGGGCAATCAATAGCTGAGTTCCCAGAATCAAGAATAAAAAGATAGAAAAACGTTTAACGCTTTTATAGTTTTTCATGGCTGTTGTAGTTAAATCCCGACAATGAAACGTCCATGAGCGAATAATTATTATATCACACACGATCATAGCTTGTCCCGGAAACCGGGAATTATTTGCGAATGGTAAGTTCCCTGTCTGCCATCCCTTCGGGAGGAAATCCGACAGGCAGGCATCTGACCATTAAAAATTAAATTATAAATACTGCGAATCAAGAGTTGAAAATCTTTCCTTTAAATCCGTATTTTCCTGAATATTTAGAATAAACCCTTGATTCACATATTTTTATACAATTACTCTGTACTCTCCCCTAAGCCCTCTCTATTGATAGAGAGGGGAAAATTGAATCCAACATTGTTGGACTCAATTGGGGTGGGTTAATTGATAACACCTTGCACAATCAGGCTATCAACCGAATCGGAAGAGGTCAAATCAAGGATTTCCCTGAATATTCAGCTTCAACCCTTGATTCACATCAATGGTATTAACCGATTAAAATTACATATTAGTCAAATAATCAACATTTATTAATGCAAGTAGTTGAATGTTAA
Organism: Prolixibacteraceae bacterium; assembly: GCA_028282195.1. Classification (GTDB taxonomy): domain Bacteria; phylum Bacteroidota; class Bacteroidia; order Bacteroidales; family Prolixibacteraceae; genus Sunxiuqinia. Next base: position 7,047 of record JANQII010000060.1, on the reverse strand, counting down.
TTAAGGACTAAAGTCCTGGCTTTAACTACTGTTTTTTACCCCGGGATTAATCCCCGGATAAAGTGGTTATTCAAAGCGAATGGTCTTGCTAGGATCAATCCGACTGATAAGAAATGAAGGCCCAATCAGCATTAGCAAAGTAATTGCAAGAGCTCCGGCATTCAGGAAGAGAAGATGTAGGATTGAAAAGTTTATTGGTACAGTATCAACATAATATGATGTTGGGTCTAAATGAATGATTCCAAATTGAAACTGAAGAAAGGCGAACACTATACCTAAAATATTGCCCCAAAGCAAACCTTCGCCAATTAGAAAAGCAGAGAGGTATAAGAATACCTTGCGAACGTTTATGTTGGCAGCTCCCATTGATTTAAGGATGCCAATCATTTGGGTTCTTTCAAGGATAATAACCAGCAAACCGGATATCATATTAAATCCTGCAACAAGTATCATCAAACCTAAAATAATCCAGATATTCATGTTAAGAAGGTTGAGCCAGTCAAAGATGTGTGGAAATTTTCGTTTAATATTGATGATACGTAAAAGAGGAGCGTTTTCTTCAACATGCGAAAGTACCAGGTTTCTCAAAACATATTCTTTTTCATTCACATCCTTCACATCATCCAAAAAAATTTCAAAACCACTTATCTGATCTTCTTCCCATGAATTAAGGCGCTGAACATGTCGAATATCAATAAGAACAAACGTTCGGTCGAGTTCTTCAAGTCCACTTTGATATATGCCACCAACCTCAAATTTGCGTACCCGGGGTACACTTTCGTTTTCATTTAGAAAATACATTCGAAAATCATCCCCCAATTTCAATTTTAACATGGAAGATATTTGTTTTGAAATCCAAACTTTGTTTGTTCGGTTTGAATCCAGCGGGAAGATTTCTCCTTCAACTTTGCTGTTCTCAAAAAAGGCCCAGTCAAAATCCGTTGCGATTCCTTTTAAAACTACCCCTTGAATTTCTTCTTTGGTATTGATCATTCCCGGTTTGGTCGCATAAGTCTGGATGTGCCGGATGCCCTCCATTTTTTTTAGCTCTTCCAGGAATGGCTGCCTGTTGCTAATTGGCGATGTTTGATAAGATTGATTGCTGTCGTAATTGGCAATCTGAAGATGGGAAACAAAGCCATTTACTTTTGATTCAACCTCATTTTGGAAGCCGGTTACAATAGCAACTGACAAAATCATAACTACCATCCCAAGACTAATGCCAGCAACTGCCAGCCGAACAATTCTTCGGGAAAATCGCTGATTTTCATCTTTAGAAGAAAATAAACGTTTGGCTATAAAAAGTTCGGTGTTCAATTTTCAATGTTTGTTTTCAGCGTAAAACTACAAACTTTAACTGGTTCTGCGATTGATAAACGGAAGAGCAAGCAAAGATAGTATACCGATTACAATCATCATAAAAGTCATTGATGTATGTGCCAGAAATGCAAAAATAAGGCCATCAGATTTGTCAATTCCATAAACAACAAGTGCCTGTACAGCCATAAAATGCCAGGTTCCTATTCCTCCCTGAACCGGGGCAACCATGCCAAAACTTGCCAGTACAAATGTGGTCAATCCTGCAATTGCGGGTAAGCCGGAAGTAAAATCAAACGAGAAGAACACAACATAAAGCATCAGGTAATACATGATCCAAATGAAAACGGAATGACCAATGAATGCCCATTTGTTTTTCATGTTTTTTATGGTCCTTAATCCTTCCCCGAATTTTGAAAGGATGCTGTTTACTTTGGAAAATGCAGCAGATTTTTTTATTCGCTTTCGTAAAAGATAGAGTACAATTATTATAATTACAATAACAGATATTGCTACGGGTGAAAAAGCTATCGAGTTAATCTTCGCTGATATTTCAGGATTATTATTTAGAAACTGAATGATTTTTCCGAATTGCGTAACAATAACAATGAATGTCAATATAAGAAGCATGATTACATCAATAATCCTTTCTGTAACAACAGTGCCAATCAGTTTTGTAAACGATATCTTTTCGTAACGGGCAAGTACTCCACATCTTGAAATTTCACCCATCCGGGGCAGGGCAAGGTTCATTAAGTACCCAACCATAACTGCTAAAAAAGTATTCAGGGTTCGTGGTTTGGTTCCTAAAGGTTCAATCATCAAGTTCCAACGCAAAGTGCGGCTGATATGGCTTAATAAACCTAAAAATAATGAAATCCAAATCCATAAATAGTTAACATCATTCTTCAGGATTGATTTGATACGTTCAATATCCTGACCGCGATAAACCAACCAAAATAAAAGGATACCGAGTGCTAAAAAGGCAAGAAATTTAAGGAGCTTAATTATTTTCTCTTTCAAAACAAACTTGTTTATTGCTTAAAATAAGCTAATTTTAATCGCTTTTTAAGCATTTGTATTAAGTACTTTTTTAAATTTGCACGCCTTTTCAAGGCTGGATTCGCAGACAAAAATAAATATTTGTTTTAAATCGCCTCGGTTTTTAACAACATATATGGACTCAAAGATGAACGATAGCGACAGTTATGACCAGTGTAAGGGCCAAAAAGAATTTAGGTCAGCACTTTTTGAAGGACAAGAATATTGCCCTTAAAATTGTTGACAGCCTGCAAGCTACCAATATTGACAAGGTATTGGAAGTTGGTCCGGGAATGGGGGTCCTAACTCAATTTTTAATCCGGAAAGAACAATACGAAACAACTGTAGTTGAAATTGATCGTGAATCGGTTGAATACTTAAAAGTGCATTTCCCTGATTTGGGTGGACGGATTTTGTCGGAAGATTTTTTGAAGATGGATTTTTCTTCTTTTTCTGATAACCCTTTTGCCATTATTGGAAATTTCCCTTACAACATTTCATCACAGATTTTTTTCAAAGTACTTGAAAATAGAAATCAGGTTCATGAAGTTGTGGGGATGATTCAAAAAGAGGTAGCTGATCGTTTATGTATGTCCCCTGGTTCAAAAACTTATGGAATTTTGAGTGTGTTGTTGCAGGCTTTTTATAATGTTGAGTATTTATTTACAGTCAATGAGAATGTTTTCATTCCCCCTCCAAAAGTAAAATCAGCCGTTATTCGTTTGGTTCGAAATGACAGGGAAAGTTTGGATTGTGATGAAGCATTGTTCTTCAAAGTGGTTAAAGCTGGATTTAATCAACGAAGAAAAACGCTTCGTAATTCATTGAAGGTTTTTTTGAATGATCCTCAACTGAAAGAAGATGAAATCTTCTCGAAAAGACCAGAGCAATTGAATGTTAATGATTTTGAATGTTTAACCCGGCTAATCGAAAAACAGCCCAAAAGCTAAGCTTATGAAGTTCGAATTAAACAGGGAGTTTATCGATAAGTTAAGAGAACTTATCGAACAAAATCAGGCAAAAGAAGTGCTCGGAATGCTGGATGGGCTACACCCTGCTGATATTGCGGAGGTAATGGAAGAGCTGAATACTGAAGAAGCGAAATTTCTTTATTTGCAATTAGATGGGGATGTTGCATCGGATGTTTTAATTGAAATTCCGGAGAATGACCGAAAACGTTTCTTAAAAGTTTTACCTCCTGAAGTTATTGCGCATCAGTTTATCGAATTTATGGAGTCGGATGATGCTGCGGATATTGTGGGTGATCTGGAAGAAGAGAAGAAGGAGGCCGTACTGCAGGAGATTGAAGATAAGGAACAGGCTGGTGATATAGCTGACCTTTTGGAATACGACGAGGATTCTGCAGGGGGGTTGATGGCTAAAGAGTTGGTGGTTGTTAATGAAAACTGGACTGTTCAAACTTGTTTAAAAGAGATTTCTATTCAGGCTGAAGAGATTGATGAAATATATTATGTCTACGTTGTTGACGATGATAATATATTGAAAGGAATTCTTTCACTTAAAAAGTTGATTTTGAAGCCTACCCAAACAAAGGTAAAGAACCTGATTATTGAAGATGTTCATGCTGTGAAAACGGATACGGAACAGGAGGAAGTGGCTCAGATTATGGAAAAATACGATTTGGTTGCGCTTCCTGTTGTCGATCATATAGGTAGGTTAAAAGGGCGGATTACTATTGATGATGTTGTGGATGTTATTCGTGAAGAAGCCGAAAAAGATTACCAAATGGTATCGGGTATTTCCGGTGATGTTGAGTCAGGCGATAAAGTGTGGCACTTAACACGAGCAAGGCTTCCATGGCTATTGATTGGATTACTTGGCGGTATCTTGGGCGCAAGGGTTCTTGGTGTATATGAAGGTGCTTTGAAGGAAAATGCAGCTGTTGCGTTGTTTATACCTCTTATTGCTGCAATGGCAGGTAATGTTGGGGTACAATCATCATCAATCGTGGTGCAGACTATAGCAAGCGGGGCCCGTGATTTTGATTCCTTTGGGAAAAAATTATTAAAAGAATTATCAGTTTCATTAATAACAGCATTGGTTTTTGCAACGCTAATATTCTCCTATAATTTCTTTTTTGATGCGGCTAAGGCATTAACCATGGCGGTAAGTATTTCACTTTTTATTGTTATTGTATTTGCATCCATGTTTGGTACGGTCATTCCGTTGGTGTTGAATCGTTTTAAGATTGATCCTGCATTGGCAACAGGGCCATTTATAACAACCCTGAATGATATATTAGGCCTAATCTTGTATATGATTATTGCAAACTGGTGTTTTAGCGCTTTCTAGGTAATAACCATTTGGTTGGCAACACAAATCGATCGGAATAAATGCCAAATGAATAAGATGAATTGGCAAATGAACAGGCAGAAATGACAAAACAACGGTCAGAAATGATATTTTAATCCACTGAAATCGCAAATTAAGAAGCAGAAATCGCAAATCAAGTGAAAAAAATGACACAATAGCAGTCAGAAATGACACAATAGCAGGTCAAAATCATTCCTGACCATTCTGAAATAATAAAACAAATTTTCTCAAAAGTTCATGAGTAAAAAAACATCTGCCAGTGGACAGATGGGGTTTTGATTTTAAACAGAATTGATTGCAGTTACCGGGTCTAGTCTTGACGCAGTTAAGGCAGGCATAAAACCCGAAACTACCCCAATTACGCCTGATATCATTAATCCAAGAATAACATTTGCAACATTAAGGTGGATGGTCATATCTGTTGTGGCTGTAACTATGGATGTTCCAATAAAAATCAGAAGTAAGCCAGTTGCCCCACCCATAAGGGAAAGGATAACTGATTCAAAAATAAACTGTAACAGGATGAAATATTTCTTTGCCCCTAATGATTTTTGGATGCCAATAATCCGTGTTCTTTCTTTTACAGAAACAAACATGATATTGGCAATCCCAAAGCCACCAACAAGTATGCTGAATCCTCCAATAATCCACCCGGCCAGGTTGAAAACCTTGAAAAAAGCATCGAACTGATTAGAGACGGAGCTCATTTCATTGATCGCAAAATCATTTTCCTCCATAGGACGTAATCGCCTGATGGTTCTCATTATTCCTTCAATTTCCGCAATGAATTCCTCTTTTTCCACATTGGGTTTGGCCTTTAAATTAATGGTTTGCCCACGGTCACGATATTTAAAATCAATTATTGAGGCTGCATAATTAACAGGAATATGAACTCGTTTGTCCATGCTCATTCCGGTTATATCAGTACCCTTCTTTTTGTAAGTACCAATAATTATCAGGCGATGTCCTTTTACTTTAATTTCTTTTCCGATAGGATCATGATTTTGAAAAAGCCTGTTAACCAATTGATCGCCAATAATAGCCATTGGAACACCAGACCTGCATTCTTCTTCCGTAAAATACCTTCCTTTTTCAATTTCAAGGTTCCAGTTATCAAATAAAGCGTGGGTGGTTGCCATCACTTCTGTGTTTTCAGCAGTGGAATTTTCATGTTGAATGGTCGCATTAAAGCCAAATAGAAAAACACCATCTTCAATTGTCCTGGAACGTCGTAATAATTCCTCTGATTCTTCAACCGTTGGGACAGGCCTGTTCAGATATCTCCACCAGGGGTATTCGCTTTCTCCTTCAGGCGGTGTCCATGGCCATTTTTGAACGTAAACCATATTGTTCCCCAGTGAATTCAGGCTATTGCGAATGTAGCCTTCAAGCGAATCAATGACAGTAAAAACAGAAATGATTGCAAAAATGCCGATGGTAATGCCAAGCAATGAAAGAAATGTGCGCAGTTTATTTGCCCGTAAAGAACTACTGGCAAAAGAAAAGCTTTCATATATTAACCTGGCTAGGAGCATTTTTCAAATTTGAAAGTAAAGATAGGATAATTACCGGAATATGCATTAGAAAATCCCTGCTTGCTGCAGGCAAGTATTGCAAGTCGAAATCATTCAAAATATACCTTTTCTGTAGGTTTTGAAAATAACTGAAAATGAATTTTTAACATTAATGGACTACCATTTTCTTTACTCCTGTTATTTTTTTGGTTGTCTCAATAAAAGAATAGTTAACCGCAAAAATCGCATAAGTTAACGCAAAGAGTAATAAAAAGTAGATTTTTAATAAATAAAACCCTGTCCGTCCTGTGAACGGGATCAGTTCTGTTTAGATAATTTCAGTTCTCCGGCGGCTGCCGGATCCTGAAATCATAGTCTCACTGATTTAGATTTCGCGCTCTTTATATATCCTTAGTGTACTTGGCGGTCAGTTTTTTGGGATCGTCTTAATGAAACCTTGGAATGAAAGGGGATCAACCGTTTAGCATACATTTTAACCGGGTACTATTGAGCGTTTAAAAAAATTAATTAAGCCTGAAAAATTACTAACTTCCGGATAATCGGATAATTATTTATTATCTAATTAAAGGTTAAAACCTCCGAACCAGGTTCGGAGCAGGCTCTGCAATTCCATAGCAGCTACTTTAGTTTCTATAAATTTCCACACAAAAGGTTTGAAGTCAGAAGTCAGAAGCTGGAAGTTCCCGCTAAACTGTCCAAAGGATTACTTCTGACTTCGGTCTTCCCTGACTGCCGTCAGGCAGGCGGCTTCTTGCTAACATATTGATATTTTTTCGAATTTCCTGTCTGCCGAACAGGCAGGCATTCGAACTTCAAAAAC
>JANQII010000047.1 GCA_028282195.1 Prolixibacteraceae bacterium | reverse complement strand
AGAAGCTGTCTAAAAATTATCCATCCATTTGATTATGCGTCTTTCCTGCCTACCGCAGGCAGGTTCGCTTATACTGCGTTGAATTTTCCTTAAATAGCTGGTACTATTCGCGTCAAATTCGCCTTGTCTAAACAAAAAATACATCATAATCATTCTGAAAAATAAAATTTAGACAGCTTCTTAGATAATAAGTGAAGAATTTTTAAAAAAGAAAATATAATTGTTAAACGTCATTCTGAACTTGTTTCAGAATCTGCTTCTATCAACTCTTATAAATCATAGGCAGAGATCCCGAAACAAGTTCGGGATGACTAAACAAAGACAAGAGATACACAGTTTATCCTTCCGGATTAATCCAGACAGGGTCATAAAGAAAATCATTATATGGAAAGCGGGTTACATGAATCTTTTTAACCTCTTCGTAAAGTGTCATTTTAAATTCATCAATATTATCTTTTTCAACGGCAGAAATAAATAATGAAGGCGTGTTCTTTTTACCCATCCAGCTATTCTTCCAGTCTTCCAAAGAATAATTTTCCTTTGTTTTAGGGCTCAAATCATCTTCATCTTTTTGAACATATTCAAAGGCATCAATTTTGTTGAATATGTAAATTGAAGGTTTATCACCAGCTTTGATTTCAGAAAGGGTGTTATTAACGGTATCTATTTGCTCTTCAAAGCCGGGGTGCGAAATATCGACCACATGAAGCAAAATATCGGATTCACGAACTTCATCTAATGTCGATTTAAATGATTCAACCAGCCCGTGAGGTAGCTTGCGGATAAATCCAACCGTATCCGCTAAAAGAAATGGAAGGTTGCCAATTACCATTTTACGAACAGTGGTATCAAGCGTAGCAAACAACTTGTTTTCGGCAAAAACCTCAGACTTGCTCAACAAATTCATGATGGTTGATTTGCCAACGTTGGTGTAACCAACCAAAGCGGCACGTACAAGTTTTCCCCTGTTTTTACGTTGAGTAGCTTTTTGCTTGTCAATCTTTTTAAGCTGTTCTTTCAGCCTTGCAATTTTATCTAAAATAATCCTGCGGTCAGTCTCAATCTGGGTTTCACCCGGACCACGCATCCCAATACCACCACGTTGTCTCTCAAGGTGAGTCCACATACGGGTCAATCTTGGCAGCATATATTGATACTGTGCCAGCTCAACCTGAGTTTTGGCATGAGCTGTTTGCGCCCTCTTTGCAAAAATGTCAAGAATAAGATTGGTACGGTCAAGAACTTTGCATTCTAATTTTTTTTCAATATTCCGAAGTTGAGTAGGGCTTAATTCATCGTCAAAGATTACCGTATCAACATCATAAATTTTGATGTAATTATGTATTTCCTTCAGTTTGCCGGAACCTACAAATGTTGCCCGGTTTGGAAAATCAAGCCGTTGAAAGAATTGCTTCTTAACAGTTGCCCCAGCTGTATCTGCAAGAAATTCCAATTCATTAAGATATTCTTTAGCCTGTTTTTCGTCCTGATCCTGATTGATCAACCCTACTAGAATTGCTGTTTCTGTTACTGGTGTCCGGTCTATCATTAATCTTCAACTGGTTCCATAAAAAAACCTGATCCCGAAAAAACGGAACCAGGATTCTTATAGTATAAAAAACTTTTTTACTGCAATACAAAGTTGATAGGCACAGTATAAGATACCCTTACTGCTTTACCCCTTTGTTTTCCTGGCTTCCATGGTGGAAGGCTGTTTACTACGCGAAGTGCTTCTTTGTCCAAAGAAGTATCAACACCACGAGCAATACGTGCTTGTGTAACTTTACCGTTTTTATCTACAACAAAGTTCACGTAAACTTTCCCCTGAATACCATTTTCCTGTGCAATTACAGGGTATTTAATAGCATTTGCAATGAACTTACGAAGAGCCAACTCCCCTCCGGGGAACTCAGGCATTTCTTCTACAATAAAGAATACTTGTCCTTCTTCCTCTTCTTCTTCCTCTGCTTGAATTACCGGAGCAACGTCGATTACAGTTTCTTCGTCAGCCTCAGTATCTTCAATCTCAAGCTCGTCTTCAATCTCAGTGTCGTCATCCACAATCGTCAACACCTCAACAACTTTTGGTGGTGGTGGCGGTGGTGGTGGTTTAACCTCTTCCTGACGAGTAATTGGGATGATCTCATCTTCTACTTCCTGCTCTGCCATTGTTCCAAGGGAACTGGCCTGCTCTACTTTGGTAGTCCATTCGAAAGCTAATAAGCAAAGTCCAAGAGAGATCACCAGTCCAATCTGAATAAAAATATTCCTTTTATTCTCAAGATCAGCTTTAGGTGATTTCTTTAATTCCATAATTCAGTTTTACAAGTTTATTCTGTCCTAGTGTCGTGTCACGCCTGCCCTGACAGCCCAAGTATTGTTCTTTTGATTTTTGACTGCGTTAAAAAATCTTTACAGAACGCTGCTATGCGCAGATTTTTTGTCTTGTCAAAAACCAAAATAACTTCAACTTAACCG
>JANQII010000046.1 GCA_028282195.1 Prolixibacteraceae bacterium | reverse complement strand
AAATTAACTCCGAATTGATGTGTTTTTCATAGTTCTACATTGGTTATTGAGTGTTGTATATTCATTATTTTCTTGCTTTCCCCTAAATTCATATTTCTGTATAAAGCATAGCTTCTCGAAGAGAGGCCTGCCTGCAGCAGGCAGGGACGATCCCGGGCACTCGGGATCAGGGTGAGTTAGTTGAAAATAAAGTGTCACAATTCATGATATTAGCAAATAGCACTATTTCATACAATTACAGCCATTTTCAGCTTCTAACTTTAAACAAGTTCATTTAATAAATATTGATTTGCGAATAATTCCATACGAAATTAATAAAAATCTTTAGCACTTTCCAGACTATAGTTCGCTTATAATCTTTTTAAAATTAGCAATCGATTCTGCAATTTCGGGAACCGAGTTATCCCAATTGTGCTCATATTCGATAGAGAAAACACCTTCAAATCCTTGTCTCTTTAATTCGGTAAGCATGCTTTCAACATTACTGATACCAGTACCCCATGGAACATCATGAGCTTTACGTGCTTTTTTGTTTAAATCTTTAAAGTGCAGACTGATAATTTTCCCTTCTAGTTTTTTAAGGCACTCTACCGGATCAAGTCCTGATCTTACCCAATGTCCTACATCCGCACAAGCACCGATATATTTGTTTTTCCCTTCAATTGTTTCCAATACAACTTCCGGAGACCAGTAATAACTTGGTTTTGGGTGATTATGTACTGCCAAATTGATTTTATATTTAGCAGCCATTTCCGGTAAAAATTTAAAATGCTCAACTTTAGGCTCTACAGTAAGGGTTTCGATTTTCATTGCTTTTGCAAATTCAAAGATTTGTATCCATTCAGCCCTGTCCTGGCCTTTAACCACACCATAGTTGATCATTTTAATGCCTTTTGCTTTTAAAAGTTTTTTCAAAAGTTTAATCGTTTTTTTATCTGCAGCATAATGGGTTGTTCCTTCATATTCCCCTCCAATTGTTTGGCCTCGATATCCTTCAACATACTTTATACCTAGTTTTTCTGCTTTTTCAAGGGCTTCAATAAAAGTGAAGTTTTTGAATGAATAACATTGAATTGCAAGTTTCCAGCCGAGGTCTTCAGGTGTTTGTGCATATGTTTTTGAAGACAGGGAAAGAGAAATAATACTAAAAATGAAAAATAGTGGTAAAATAATTTTTTTCATGTAATCAATTGTTTAGTTGGTTGGTTATAAATGAATTTATTCAAAAGTATAAAAAAAGCGAATTTGTTTTATTAATTTCGATTATTATTTGAATTGCTGGAAGCATATAAATCATTAATAAAATCATAAAGTATGAGTACTGAAAAACCAAAAAGAATTGGAATTTTAACAGCAGGAGGAGATTGTCCGGGGTTAAATGCTGCTATTCGTGGGGTTGGGAAAACTGCAATTGTGAAGTATGGAATGGAAGTGATTGGATTTAATGCAGGTTATACTGGTTTAATCAGAAAAGATTATACTGAACTGGAAGAATCAGATTTGTCCGGGATTCTAACTTTAGGAGGCACAATTTTAGGGACTTCACGTGAAAAACCATACAAATTTGCAAATGAAGGAGACACTGAAAAACCGAAGTTAATTAAGGAAAATTATAAAGATTTAGGATTAGATGCTGTTGTATGTATTGGTGGAAATGGAACAATGAAAACAGCTAACCGCTTAAGACAAGAAGGATTAAATGTTATTGGAATTCCTAAAACGATTGATAATGACGTTTGGGGGACTGATGTAACTTTTGGTTTTGATTCAGCTTTACAAATCGCAACTGAAGCAATTGACCGTTTGCATACTACAGCAAACTCCCACCAGCGGGTTATGATTATTGAAGTTATGGGACACCATGCCGGTTGGATTGCGCTTTATGCAGGCATGGCAGGCGGAGGTGATATTATTTTGCTTCCGGAGTTGAAATACAATATTCGTTCAGTTTGTAAGAAGATTGAAGAACGTTATGAAAGCAATAAACCATACTCAATTGTAGTCGTAGCAGAAGGTATAGAGCATCCAAAGCGGGTTTCAGCCGCTTCACATATCGCTGAGGCAATTCAAACTTATACGGGCATTGAAACCCGTGAAACAGTACTCGGTTACATACAGCGTGGTGGAAGCCCTACCCCAATGGACCGAATTCTTGCAACCCGTTATGGTGCTTTCGCTGCACAGTGCATTGCAGAAGAGAACTATGGTACTATGGTTGCAATGAAAAACAACGCATTAACGGCAGTTCCTCTTGATGAAATAAGTGATAAACTAAAACTGGTACAGAAAGATGAGAAGCTAATTGGAAAAGCCCGCCGTATGGGTGTTTCTTTTGGTGATGAATATCTTTAAAATAGTAAACTCTGTTATTTAACGTGAGTTCGGGATAAGCTATCAATTACAGAAAGTCATAAGTGCGTTAGGTTTTAACTAAAAAAGATGCATGAATAACGGGTTATTTGAAAGATTTTTTAGTTAAAAGATGATGGGCTTTGGACTTTCCTTAAAAGGCTTTGAAAATTTTCACCTATCCTGTTCGACATTTGCCGAATGGGGTTTTTCATTGACAATGCTATAAGGAATAGAAAGTTATTTGTTATTTCCTGGCTTAAATCCTATTTGTTTCCTGGGTGTTGGATTTTCCTGCTTCTCAATAAGTTCATCCAGATAACTAAAAACCAGTTCAATGTTTTTATCCTGATTTTTTAACTTCTTCTTGATTTCTTCTATTTCGAGTTTTATAGATAAATTATCAGTCAGCATTTCCCGGATTTTCGAAAAGATGCGCATGATCTGGATATTTACATTGATTGCCCGATCACTATTCAAAATACCCGAAAGCATAGCTACCCCTTGTTCTGTAAAAACATATGGTAGCCGTCTTGTACCTCCCCAACTTGATATTCCAAATTGGAATGTCAAGTTCTCAAATTCATTTTTAGTTAATTGAAACATGAAATCTTCAGGGAAACGTTTGATATTTCTTTTTACGGCCTTATTTAAGTTTCCTGTCAAGACACCGTATAGCTCTGCTAGATCCTTATCTAGCATTACTTTTTTGTCTCTGATAAAATATATTTTATTACTGATTAATTCATCAGATAACATCAGTTTATTTTCATTTTCTTTGATCATGGGATGGTTTTAAATATTATAACAAATATAAGAATGAAAATTGAGTTTACTTACTTCGAAAAAATCATTTTTAAGGCAACAACAATAATAAACACACCAAAAACCTTACGAAGGATTTTTTCAGGGATGTTGAATGAAATGAGTGAACCCAGGTAGGCCCCGACAAAAAAGGTGACAGATAGTATTAACGCAAACTTCCAGTTTACGTAACCTTCTTTCCAATAGTTAAGAGTAGCAAGCAGTGTAACAGGAGGAAGCATAAATGCGAGTGCTGTTCCTTGCGCATTATGCTGTGTAAACCCAAGGATTAACACCAATGTAGGGATTACTATAATACCGCCACCAACTCCCAGTGTGCCACCAAGCAATCCAGCTATAAGCCCTGCAATAATTAAAATGATTAATTGGGTCGCGGTCATTTGATTTCGATTGTTTGTTTTTGTTATTGCCGTTCAATTGGGGCATTAAACCGGAACCCAATTCCATGCAAATTAATAATTTTTATTTCAGGGTCACTTTTTAAATATTTTCGAAGCCGTGAAATGAAAACGTCCAAACTCCTTCCCAAATAATAATCATCTGACCCCCACACATTTTTCAGAATATCTGATCGACTTAAAACAGTATTGGGATTTTCGCAAAAGTATCTGAGCAATTCGGCTTCTTTATATGTCAAAGTTCGTTTTTCATCTTCATGTTGCAAGATTAGATTATCAAAATAGAAATCGAAATGCCCTATTTTGCAGTGCCTTAACTCATTTTCTTCAAACTCATCTGCAGGGATGCTACGTTTTAAAAACACCTTTATTCGCAGTAACAATTCTTCCATACTAAAAGGCTTGGTAATATAATCATCACCGCCAAGGGAAAGCCCATTGATTTTATCTTCTGTCATGGCCTTAGCTGTCAGAAACAGAATTGGCACATTTTGATCTTGCTCTCTCACCTTTTGGGCAAGGGAGAAGCCATCCATTTTGGGAAGCATAACATCAAATAAGCAAAGATGAAAAGAATCCTGGTTAAAAGCCTTTAAGCCTTCTTCCCCGTTTTCAACTGATTTTACTTTAAAACCGGCTTCTTCGAGATTATCACGAATAATGAAATTCAAGGTTTTGTCGTCTTCAACTAATAGAATTTTTTTGCCTGTAAAATCCATATTTAATTTGGAATAGTTAACGTAAAAATACTTCCTTTTGGCGAATTATCCGATACCGTTATTTTCCAACCATGTCTGTCAATAATTTTTTTCACATAATCAAGCCCAAGTCCAAACCCTTTTACATCATGAATATTTCCGGTTGGAATCCTGAAGAAACGTCCAAATATTTTCTTCCGATATTCAGCAGGAATGCCAATTCCACTATCAGCAAACTTAATAAAAATATGCTTTTTGTCTTGACTAAGGCTCACCTCAACATGGGGGTCAGTATCGCAATATTTTAACGCATTATCCAGAATATTGAAAATAACATTGGAGAAATGAAGCTTATCAGCCATTATGGTCACATCATCATTCGTTCCAACGAACTGAATGTTGTATTGATGTCCATTCAGACTGGTTTTAAATTCCTCAATGGTTTTTTGAATGAACTCATTCAGGCTGATATCCTCTTTGCTAAGCTCAAGTTTTTTCTTTTCGATAGTGGCCATCTGAAGTACCTTTTCTACCTGAGAAGTAAGTCTTTGAGTTTGCTCATTTATAATTTTCGAATAATCTGAAAGCCTTTTAGGGTGCTCAGCAATTTTAGGATCAGATAGCACTTTTGCCGATAAATCGATGGATGCTATTGGTGTTTTAAATTCGTGGGTCAAATTATTTATAAAATTCTTCTGCACTTCACTTAATCGTCGTTGCTTTAAAATTACATTAATCGTATAGCCAAAGAACATAATGATAATGAATAAGAACCCGGTTATATAATACCAGGCCTTAACCTGTGAACTGTAAAATTTGGAACGGTTTGGAAAAGATACCCCGAAATAATAAGTATATTTTTCACATGTTGGCAGATGACAAGGGCTATTTTTGTCTAAAATTTTGTAGTGCTTTGCAAATATAGCTTCCTGTTTATCACAATCGGTCAAGACATTTTCTTTTTTTATGACATTTAACAAGCTATCGCTTGCCTCTTCTTTCAGGTATTTACCGAAAACCATTTTTTCGCTGCTGCAATCATAGATCGCATACTCAAAATCAACTTTCAGATGTTGCTTTTTGAATTCTTTAACCAGAAAGTGTTCCAGTAATTCGGGGTGAATAACATCATTGACATTAACAACATAGTAATTATTAGAAATTTGATCAATCGTATTATCTGGTAATTGATTGTTATGACCAAAAATTTTATTGTTATAGTCGACCAGGTGGGTGGCAACATTTTTCAATGCTTGAGTCGTTGATTCGTGGAACTTTTTTTCATTCAGGTTTACTGTGTTTTTCAAAAAGAAAAACTGGATCATTAAAATTCCGAGCACCGAGAAAGTTGCCAGAACAATCACAAACCGTATCGTATTCCTTCCCATTTATTTGATTTGTTCCTTATTGAAAACCACGAAACTACTGATTTTTTCAGAAAAAATTTCCGTTTAACAAATCATTAACAAAAGTTTGTCCCCATTAACAGCAACTACTTTTGAGTTTTTTTAGATTTGTACAGTACATAATTGAATTCGCAATTGATTGTTATCTTTGAGCGAAAGTTTAAAATGAAAAAATGAAAAACTCACTTAGGTGTGTTTTATAAGAAGAATAAAAAAATTATCGCATGAAAAAGACCTTGTATCTCTTACTAATTTTGCTTATCGCAATTCCATCCCAATTAGTAGCTCAGAACGCACAGTCGAAAATTAATTTTGAAAAACTGATTCATGATTATGGATCTTTTAAAGAAGAAAAAGGGATTCAAACATACAATTTTAATTTTACGAATACGGGTGCTGCACCGTTGATCATTAACAATGTGCAAGCCTCTTGCGGTTGTACAACACCTGAATGGACCCGTAAACCTATTGCTCCCGGTAAAAAAGGGTTTGTTAAAGTTAGCTTTAACCCCAGAAATCGTCCAGGTACTTTTAACAAAACCATTACGGTAAGCTCTAATGCTTCTAACCCAAGAATAATTTTAAGGGTTAAAGGAGATGTAACTCCAAGGGTAAAAACGTTAACTGAATTGTATCCACGAAAAATTGGGCCCGTAATTGCAAAAACAAACCATATTGCCTTTGTAAAAATCAAAGAAAACAAAGTAGTTACTGATAGCCTTGAGATAGTAAATAACTCTGAAGAATCCGTTCAATTGAAATTCAGGCAGGCCCCATCTCATTTAAAAGCTTCTGTAAAACCATCCACCTTGAAGCCTAAACAAAAAGGATATGTATATGTAACTTACGATGCGTCTAGAATTAAAACTTATGGTTTTGTAATGCACCGTATTTACCTGGATATTGATGGTAAATCAGATTACAGAAATTCAATTGGGGTTTCTGCAACCATTGAGGAAGACTTTTCAAACCTTACAGCATCAGAATTGAAAAATGCACCCATTGTAAAATTCAGTGAAAAAACATTTGATTTTGGTGACATTAAGCAAGGAGATAAAGTTGAACACACTTTTACATTGAAAAATACGGGCAAACGTGATTTAATTATTCGCAATATAAAAACTACCTGTGGATGTACTGCTGTCACTCCACAGAAAAAGATTATTGCACCGAATGAATCCGTACCTTTAAAAGT
This sequence comes from Prolixibacteraceae bacterium, assembly GCA_028282195.1. Taxonomy (GTDB): domain Bacteria; phylum Bacteroidota; class Bacteroidia; order Bacteroidales; family Prolixibacteraceae; genus Sunxiuqinia. The sequence goes on along the minus strand of JANQII010000046.1, from coordinate 14,961 downwards.
GGTTTTCAATTCTAAAGGAAAACGTGGCCGTCAAAATAAAGCAATTACTGTTATTACGAATGACCCTAAAAACCCAACTTCAATTTTAAGGGTTTCTACCAATGTACAGATCGCCGGTTAGATAACAACAAAAAATATAGCTCAAAGAAACCGTTCCGGTGTGGAACGGTTTTTTTTATTTTAACAATCGTTATACCTTCGCAAAAAAGATTTTTGAAGTGACAAAAAAGCAAAACAAACATATTGAAAACGAAAAGCAATTTAAAGGATTGACTGTTAATGATGGGATAGATCAGCCTTCTTCGTTTGATGATAATTCAATTAAACGATTTTTAAAAAAGAAGCGCAAGAAACTTTTGTCGGTTGACGAATATGTAAGTGGAATATTAGACGGTAACATTACGATTTTAAGCCAGGCTGTTACACTGGTAGAAAGTGCTAAAAAAGAACATCAGCAAATAGCCCAAAATATTATTTTAAAGTGTCTTCCACACAGTGGGAAATCGGTTCGGATTGGAATTACCGGAGTACCAGGCGTAGGAAAAAGTACTTTTATCGAGTCAATGGGCAAATACATTACCAGGCAAGGAGGAAAACTGGCGGTACTGGCTATTGATCCGAGTAGTGAACGATCAAAAGGAAGTATTTTGGGAGATAAAACCCGTATGGAAGAGTTGTCGGCTGATTCGAATGCATATATCCGACCTTCCCCTTCTGCTGGTTCATTAGGAGGTGTAGCCAGAAAGACACGCGAGACGATTATTCTTTGTGAAGCAGCTGGCTTTGATACAATTTTTATTGAAACTGTAGGTGTTGGTCAAAGTGAAACTGTTGTACATTCAATGGTTGATTTCTTTTTGTTGCTGATGTTGGCAGGTGCCGGTGATGAACTCCAGGGGATTAAGCGTGGAATTATGGAAATGGCAGACGTGATCACGATTAATAAAGCCGATGGATCAAATATTGAAAAGGCAGAAATGGCACGTGTTCAATATTTAAATGCCTTGCATCTTTTTCCTTCAACCGATTCAGGATGGAAACCCAAAGTGTTAACTTGCTCTGCTGTAGAGAAAAAAGGAATTTCAACTATTTGGGATACCATAAGCGAATACCTTGATTTTGTAAAATCAAATGGCTACTTTCAACACAAAAGAAATGAGCAGTCTAAATTTTGGATGTACGAAACAATTAATGATCAGTTGAAAAGCAACTTCTATCAAAATAAAGGGATAAAAGAAATGGCTGATGATTATGAAAATAAAGTTTTGAATGAGGAGATAAGCTCGTTTGTGGCCGCAAAAAAAATGTTGGATTACTATTATCAATCTCAAAAAGATAAAGAATGAAATATTCCTGAAAATTATAAGGATGGATTTCTTCTGGCTAAAAAATTAAAATTTATACATATGAAAAACTTCAACTTCCTGATTATTCTTTTGATTGCTCTTGCTGCTTGCCAAAGCAATAATACGAGTTACAAGATATCCGGTAATATTGCCGGACTTGATTCCGGGGTAGTTTACCTTGTGAAAGCACAGGCTGGTGCACCCTTAATGGTTGATACTTCTGATATAGTCAATGGTGAATTCTCTTTCTCAGGTGAGATTACAATTCCTGAATTGCACTATTTACGTTTAAATGATCGTGAATATTTTGCACAATTCTTTTTGGAAAATGAAAGTATTGATGTTAAAACTTACAAGGACAGTTTAAGTAGTACAGTTGTTTCCGGATCTCCTGAGACTGATGTTTTCAATGCTTATTTAGATGAATTAGAATTACTTAGCAAACAGGTTCGAGATCTTCAGGGACAGTATCAAACGGCAATACAAAGAGGAAATCAGGATGAGATTGATCGTATAGAGATTGATCGTAAGGCTGCATTGGAAAACATGAAAGTATTTGCCAAAAACTTTGTTCGTGAAAATTCAACATCAGTGGTTGCCCCTTTTATAACACTTTCGCAATTAACTCAACAACTTCAGTATGACGAGTTAAAAGAGTTGATGGATTTATTTCCTGCGGAAATTAGTGAGTCGGTTTACATGGTTGAACTGAAAAAAGCAGTAGATGATTTAGGAAAAACTGCAGTAGGTGTTGAAGCTCCTGATTTTACAATGAACGATACGGAAGGAAATCCATTAACACTTTCGTCGCTTCGTGGGAAATACGTCCTTATTGATTTTTGGGCATCATGGTGTGGCCCTTGCCGCCAGGAAAACCCGAACGTTGTAAAACTTTATAACGAATATAAAGACAAAGGCTTTGATATTTTAGGCGTTTCTTTGGATAGGGACAAAGCAGCCTGGCTTAAAGCAATTGAAGATGACGGCCTGACCTGGAATCATGTTTCAGACTTAAAATATTGGCAAAATGAAGTTGCACAGCTTTATGGTGTTCGGGGAATTCCTTATACGGTTTTGCTTGACCCTGAAGGGAAAATAGCAGCAAAAAATTTACGGGGGCAGCAACTTGAAGATAAGCTTAAGGAACTTCTTCAATAGTTTATTTCACTTTTTTCTTTTTGAAAAAGAACTATATATGCAGCTGCAAAAACATTTTAGATGTTTAGCTGTTTTCATGGTAGTCGTTTTAAAAGATAATCCCATTAATTATGAATTACGATTTATTAGTAATAGGTAGTGGCCCCGGTGGTTATGTTGCTGCAATAAGGGCTGCTCAGCTAGGAATGAATGTTGCTGTTGTTGAACGTGAAAGCATTGGAGGAATTTGCCTGAACTGGGGCTGTATTCCTACCAAATCGTTGTTGAAGAGTGCACAAGCACTTGAGTATGCACAGCACGCAGCCGACTATGGTGTTTCAATATCTGGTGATGTAAAAGCCGATTTTGAAGCTATGGTTACACGTAGTCGCGATGTTGCTGAGGGCATGAGCAAAGGTGTTCAGTTCCTGCTTAAAAAGAACAAAATTGAAGTAATCAATGGCTTTGGAAAATTAGCCGGAAAAAATACAGTCGAGGTAGTTGAAGATGGCAAAACTTCCAGCTATACTGCAAAGAGCATTATCTTAGCCACTGGTGCACGTTCTAAAGAATTATCCGGAATTGAGCAGGATGGAGAAAAGATAATTGGCTATCGCCAGGCCATGATCCTTCCAAAACAACCAGAGTCAATAGTAGTGGTTGGTTCCGGTGCAATTGGTAGCGAGTTTGCCTATTTCTATCATTCCATTGGTACTAAAGTTACTTTGGTTGAATACATGCCAACGTTGGTTCCAAATGAAGATGAAGAAGTTGCTAAAACACTCGAACGTTCTTTCAAGAAGAAGAAAATGAAAGTGCATACAAATGCTTCTGTAAAATCCGTTGATAAATCCGGTGATCTTTGCAAAGTAAAGGTAAAGACCAAAAAAGGTGAAGAAGTTATTGAAGCAGAGATTGTACTTTCAGCGGTTGGTATCACTCCTAATATTGAAAATATTGGACTGGAAGAACTTGGTGTTGAATTGGAGAATGGCAAAATTAAAGTAGATGATTTTTACAAAACGAATGTTGAAGGTGTTTATGCAATCGGAGATATCGTTCACGGGCCAGCTTTAGCCCATGTTGCATCAGCAGAGGGAATTACTTGCGTTGAAAAAATAGCCGGATTAAATCCAGAGCCGGTTGATTATGGCAATATCCCGGGTTGTACTTATACCAGCCCTGAGGTTTCTTCTTTGGGAATGTCAGAAAAGCAGGCGAAAGAAGCAGGCTTTGAAATTAAGGTGGGTAAGTTCCCATATACTGCAAGTGGTAAGGCAAGTGCTGCCGGTCAAAAGGAAGGTTTTATCAAGTTAATTTTTGATTCGAAATATGGAGAGCTTTTAGGGGCTCACATGATTGGCGGAAATGTAACTGAAATGATTGCAGAACTGGTTGTTGCCAAAAAGCTGGAAATAACAGGTCATGAATTAATCAAATCGGTTCATCCACACCCAACAATGAGTGAAGCCATAATGGAAGCTGCTGCTGCTGCTTACGATGAAGTGATTCATTTGTAAATACTATTCTCAAAAAATAAACAGGCCCTGTTCATCATCAGATGAGTGGGGTTTTTGTGGATCACTTGATATTTCCGGTGGATTAATTTTTGGAGGGCATGATTTTGAATGTTCGATACTGGATTTTGGGTCCGATAGCCCGGGATTGATCATTGGGTATAAAAAAACGCTTTCCATGCGGCGGATGAAATGTCCAATGCCCCGGACAACCCATTGCGTCCGCCTGGTTCCTTATCACATATCCCAACACCGGGTAAGCCCGTCTAAAGTCGGACAAAACCCAGTCCTACAACTATTTAATCCCTATGGGATATCAGGACCAGGGATCTGTACAGGGGTGTCATCTTTTGAAAAGATGACACCCATTGCTTACTTGACTTGACACGAAGGGACCAGGCATTTGGGGATGATTGTCACACCCCGGAACACGCCTGCTGCCGTAGCTACCGTGTGTACACATTTTTTTTAAAATTGTATATTGATAAAATTATTAACATTTTTAATTTAAAATATCCAATAAGCCTGCCTGTCGGCAGACAGGGAATAAGAAATCAGAAAGCTTTCTCCCAAATTTGCCTTTTTCATCACTTTCTTATTCGTTATTTCTTGTTTTTTATTTCTTATTTTCTTGCTTTTTTCAGAATAGTATTTGTGTACACACGGTAGCTGTAGCAGGCAGGGACGATCCCGGGTACTCGCAATCAGGGTGGGTTAGTTGAAAAAAAATGTCACCATTCATGATATTGGCAAATAGCACTATTTCATACAATTACAGCCATCTTCAGCTTTTAACTTTAAACAAGTTCACTGTGTCAAATCCGTTTTTGTTCAGTTAAACCAGTATGAAAGCTTCATTACAAGTGCCCGGTTTCTCGATTTCCAATCGCCCGTAAAGTAGTTATCGGTGTACACAATAAAAAAGTCAGAGACTGGCTTATAGCGCCACTGGAAACGCATGTTCAGGTTCATATTATCAATCTGCTCGTTATACTGAACAAAAGTTGACAGGAACAATTTATCAGTAAAAGTCATATCCAGTTTAGGCCCAATCAACCAGAAAGAATTATCACTGAATGGTTCAGGCATACTGATATCACTATAGCTGAAGTTCATTTCAAAATTCAGATAGGGCTGAAGGCGATATCCAATTTCACCTTCCAGAACACTGATATCTCCATTAAAAAAACCACCTCGCGTAACTTCTGCCTCCCATTTAAAGGCTTTACGGTTGTCCGATTCGTACTCAAACCAAATCCCTTTATACCGGTACTCACTACCTGCCGGGAGCTTCGCCCCGTTACGATGAGTAGGATCAAAATCCTGCATCAGATGAACAAAGTAATCGGATACCCCAAATGAGATTTCTGAACGGTCCCTAAATTCAATTTCATAATCCAACGAGTGTTCATGATCAATCTTTTTATAATCAACATCATAAAAATTCTCACTGGAAAGGGAAAACCCATGTGAAACAACCCGTTTATTGGGTACCCACACATAACTAATTTCGGGCCCCAGAAAGTTGTATCCGGTCCTTCTTACAAAACCCACTTCGGCATTGTAGTTTTTACCCACACTGGTTTCATACAAAGCCAGTGAAAAGTTTCGTTTTTCATAACGCAAATAGGCCCCCTGGGAATATTGGCCTGAAACATCTTTTCTTTCGTCAAAAGACTGGTGATAAAAGAATTTTCCTTTCCATGAATTGTCTTTGTTCGCCAAATTATAATCAAGCCCAACAACCCGGTTATAGTCCTGAATATCATCAGGCTCATTCAAACTCTCTTTATTTACAAAGATGAACCCGATGTTTGAACGTGAAAATAATTTACGTTGAACAGAAACCACTGAATAGTTTCGGGCAAGCAAATTCCCAACCTTTTCAGTTTGCATATTCATCAAACCCAATCTCCAGTTTTCATCAAGTTTCCCGCTTAAACGGGCTCCGGCAAGTACAGGTGCATCAAGTCCAATCCGACGCGAGAAAAAAGGAGTGGCCACATCATATCCATAGTCCGAAAACAGGTCCGAATTTTCAAGAAAGAACTGGCGTTTCTCCGGGAAAAATAACTCAAACCGATCAAGATTGGTCACCTGTTGATCCACTTCAGCCTGTGCAAAATCAGGATTGTAAGTCAAATCCAGGTTCATTGAATTGGTGATGCCCAGCTTGACATCAAAACCAAAATCTTTTTTGTAATCAGCTTCTGTTCCAGCTTCATAATCTTTGGTTACACTCCCAAAAACATATGGAATAACTGAAAACATCATCTTTGATTTTGGCAAAGGTTCTTCCCATTCCAATACTCCGGTATAAGCAAGTGTAGAAGTAGAAAAATTTCGTGGCACAGGAGCCCATGATGATTTTTCGTTACGCTTTAAATCCATGCGGCTAAAGTTTACATTCCACTTTGTAGCTCCTGATTTAAACCGGATCGAGCGAAACGGAATCCGCATCTCCGTTACCCATCTGTCTTCATAATGAACAGTTTTGGATTCCCATTTACAATCCCAGTTTAAGTTGATATTGTTTCCGTTAGACATGATACCATCCCATTTTGCACCTGAAGCAGATATCCCAAAAGAGTATCCATTTGTCTGGTCAAGAAATGTATCAAAAAACACCAGGAAATTATCGTTATTGGAAAACTGGAAATCACGCCGGTAGGATTCCATAATCCGTTTACCGGGCAATTCATCAAAAAAAGTAAAACCGAGATAAAATGCTTTGTCATCGTAGGTCATAACTACCTCAGACTTTGAATCAGCAGCTCCACTGTCAATGGGCAGAACCATAAAAAAATTGTCAGCTTTCTCTGCCTCAATCCATACCGGTTCATCAATTTTTCCGTCAATAATAACAGGGCTGCTCAATTTCTTTACATTCAGCACATAATTGCTATTGAATGTCGTTTTAAGACTATCCGGTTTTGACCCGGTAATTCCAAATGCAAATACATGAACCAGCTGCAATGAAACATACAGTAGTAAATACTTTTTCATTTTAGGTTTAGTTGTATCGTTTTAAGGCAGCTAAAAGTACAAAAAACCAAATATTGAGAATACTATATTTGAAAATATTAACAAGAAATTTTATCCCGGTTTACAAAGAAGCCGTTTTTTGATATTCATCTGGTTGATTCAAAAGGATTTTGTCGCCTTCCTGCAGTCCGCTCAAAACAACGACCATGTCTTCATTTTCAGAGCCTAATTCAACGGCTTGCTTAACAACTTTTCCTCCTTGCTTTACATATACAACAGAGTTAAGGCTATCCGGAAATACTGCATTTACCGGGATTAACGGCTGATTCTCAAACCGATCAACAATGATGTTATTTGTACTTGTCATTCCTGGCCTTAGTTCTTCATCAGATTCGTTAAAACGTACAATTACTTTAAATACCTTCATATCATAAGCAGGATGATCTTCTCCAATAGCTGCAACCTTAACCACTTTCCCGGAAAACTTTTTTTCAGACAGGGCATCAATCTTTATACTTACACTGTCACCCACATTTACCTTTGAAACATCAATTTCCTTTACAAATGTTTCTGAAATGGCAACCGACATATCCGGCAAGGTTGCAATCAATGGCCTCCAGGTACTAATATGATCGTCTTTTGAATATTTTTTCCCATCCCAATTTTTGCCAAGCATAACTATTCCATCCTGAGATGTTTTGACGCGGGTATCCATCAGTGCCTTTCTGTATTTGGCAATTAACTCGTTCAAATTATCTGCTTTTCGTTCTAAACGCATCACTTTGACCTTCAGCTTATTTTGCTCAAGCAAATAGTCACGTCTTTTTTTCTCCAGCTGTAATTCCGTTTTTTGATAATCCATTTTTGTCTTTCGCTGAAAAGCCCCGGATTCATAAACAGATAGCTCCAAATCAATTTTCTTATACTCTAAATCCAGCCGCGCATTGGCAATTTCTTCTCTTTTTTGGTTTAAAATAACCGTGCTGTCAATTTTAGCATTTTTCAGATCAGCATCAACGGTTTCCTTTTCCTTCATTTTCTGACGCATATTATTCGAAATCTCGGTCTGATCGAGTTGTGCGATAAAATCACCTTTCTTAACAATTTTCCCTTCTTCAACCATATCCATGATTTTAATTCCCCAAATTCTCAATTGCCTGTCGCGAATACTGGCAGGAATATTTATCTCGGATGCATTTTCACCATTTACCTCCCCAATACATTCAACAACAGCTTCCAAATCCCCATTTTTAACCACATAGGTTTTTCCTGAAGCTTCTTCATCATTAACTATCAAAAAGGAAGAGACTACAGCCAAAACGACAATAAGGCTTAACCAAAAAATACGTTTTCTATTTTGTTGCATAGCTTTTTAGTTTTGAAGGATTTTCTCATACTCTTCCGATAGGGTTTGATTATCTTCAAAATCAAACAGGGTCAGCTGCCTTATTTGATAATAGTAGTCCCAATAGGTATTCAACGCGGCAATATAAGACTTTTTAGCACTCTCAAGTCTCGAACGTACCTCATTCAAATCAATTACATCAACCTTACCAATTAAGAACCGTTGAAAAGTTACATCATAAGCTTTTTGAGCAACGGTATCTGCCAGAGCTGCATTTCTAACCTGTTCAGCCTGCAGATTAAATTCCATGACAGTTTGAAAAACATTTTGCTCAAAATCAATTCGCTCTTGTTTAATTCTTGCACGCTCTACTTCCCTGTTAGATTCAGCCATCAGGTATCTGCCTTTTCTGCGTCCCCAATCAACAATTGGGATATTTACACCTAAACGAAAACGCTGACTTTGATCCGGATCTGTGTAAACATCTTTGAATTCAGGAGAAGCCTGGTCCAAACCATACAATGCAAAAATACTCGTATTTAATCCTGCCTCTGATTTTGCCTGCGCAACCCTACGATCCTCCTGCAATAGTTGTTGTTGTTGATTAATTAATTCAGGATTATTTTCCAAAGCTTTCCCAAGGGCTTCATTTGCTTTAACCTGTAATGTTGGAATTTCTTTGGGAATTATGCATGTAATTTTGGACTCCTTATCTAAACCTAAAAATGAATTCATTTCCGATTGAGTACGAATTAATTCAAGCTTTGCCTTATTCACTTCCTGTTTCGAATTAAGCTGATTTAATTCCAGGTTCAAAAGATCATTTTGAGTGACTGTCCCCACCTGGAAACGACCTTCACCTATCTTGTACAATGTATCATCCTTTGCTTTTTTGTTTTCAGCTATCGACAATTGGATCTGTGCAGAAATCAAATCAAAAAACTTTCTTGTAGCTTTCGTAGCCAATTGCTCCGTTGATTGAATTAAGGTCTTTTTAGCTTTTTCATACTTTAACGGTTCAATTTTTGAGTCCCACTTCATGCGGTTATAACCATTCAGGTCCTGCCGATAGCCAATACTGATTGGAGTTGATCGATAAGACGTATTTTTTTCTCCACTTAAGTTTTTAGTCATCCCCAGTTCTGAACGAAGAAAAACGGTTCCTCCCGTTAAAGTCACATTTTGATTTAAGGACAATCCAAAATCAGAATTCATAAACTCGCGCTGAACATATTCTTCCTCATTGGTTTGAAAATTATATTCACGCCTGCGGTATTTACTAAAATCCAATGGTGTTGCATCCAGGTTCAAGCTAGGTAATTTATCTGCTTTAAAATATCTGAACTCCCAGTAACTTGCCCTAAACATGTTTTTATTTCGAAATGCATCTATTGACTGTTTAGAGGCCAGTTCAATCGCTTCATCAAGTGTTAGCTTTAATTCATTACGCTGTGCATTTGCTTCAAAAAAGAAACACACTAAAAATAAAATTGCCAGTATATTTTTTGGTTTCATGTTTTTTGTTTCTGATTAATAACGGAGTGATTCTACAGGGTCTTTTTCTGCAGCCTGTTTTGCCGGAAGGTATCCGAAAATAATTCCAACTGCTGCCGAAACCCCAAATGAAATTACAATACTGAAAAATGAAATAATGGTTTTAATATCAAAAATTGCGGTAACCAACTTGGAGAGTACAACCCCAAGAATAATCCCGACAATACCACCGAATAAGCTTATCAGTGTTGATTCGGATAAAAACTGTACAATAATGTCTTTCCGCGAGGCACCAATAGCTTGCCTGGTCCCTATTTCACGGATACGCTCCAGCACGGATGCCAGCATAATGTTCATAATCCCAATACCGCCTACGATAAGTGAAATCCCAGCTATAGCACCCAAAACCACATTAAAAATATTCTTGGTCCGCTGTTGCTGCTTCAATAAAAGTTCAGGAATCGTAACCTCAAAATCATACAATTCTGAATGTCTTCTATAAAGCATTCGTTTAACAATATTTGCTGTCATACTTAGTTGTTCGGTTTCCTTCACCTGAACAATAATCTTGTTAAGCTGATTCAGGTTTTTATCCACATCTTCTTTTTCTTTGTTATTGTCTTCCCCTCCAAAAATCACAACAACCCCTCCACCGCCTTTCTTCGAGTTGGCCTTTTCAACTTCATCAGCACGCACCAACGAACGGTTTTTAAATCGTATCAAGGCTGTTCCAACCGGAACAAATATTTTGTTGTCAGAGCTACTAATACCCATCTCGTCGGAAGCAGATGTTGTAAAATCCCGTTTCTCAACTACACCTATAATCCTAAGCCAGATTTGTCCGCATTTAATGCTTTTACCCACCGGGTCTTCCTGCTTGAAAAATACATTTTTTATATTGTCCCCGATTAAACAGACAGGCTGATTGGTACGGTTTTGTTCATCGTTAAAAACTGTGCCCGACTGCAATTCAATATTAAACAGTTCAAAATAAATAGGATCAACGCCTTCCAGAACTACCGGATTGCTTTTCCCATCAATAATGGCAGAATAGTTAAAGGTTACGACCGGGCTTATTTTATCAACACTTGGAATAACTTCCTCAATAGCCCTGGCATCCATTAGTGTCAATCCTTTACTGAATTTTGAACGCCCGGGGGCACCATTTTCACCATTTGAAGCTTCACTGCCATCGACACTAATTTTAGTTGGGGTTATGATGATGTTGTTAACACCAACCATTTTTATCTGATCAAGGATTTCCTGCTCGGCCCCATTACCAATAGCCATCATGCTTATTACCGCTGCAACACCAAAAATAATTCCAAGCGCCGTAAGCATTGACTTTAAACGATTATCGAAAATTGCTTCAATCCCGATTAAAATATCATGAAAATACCGTTCAAACCACATATCAGGAAGGTTTAGGGTTTGACTTCTTTGCCGATTGCATTTTCTTCATCATTTCGGGGGTTACACCCGGTGGGAGTTTCGGTTCTTTTGCTTTATTCTTAAAATCTTCACGGGACTTTGCAATTTCTTCTTCCTGTTTCTTCTTTTCCAGCAAAATCGCATCATAAATATCTAAGCCTTCATAAGGCACCTCATCTTCCTGAACATCTGGTTTTGAAAGGTATAATTCTTCGCCTTCGCTCAATCCATTTTTAACCATGATGAAGTTTTCATTCGCATCTCCAAGGGAGACAATCTGCCTGACTAGCTTCCCTTTATTCTTTTTAAATACAAACTGAAGGCTATCATTGGTATGTACCGCTTCCTGAGGAATGAAAAGAGTATCCGTATATGCCCCGGAAAAAATGACATTGCTGGTTGTCATGGCAGGCTTCAAGTCAGGGTCTGTACCAAAGATTTTAATTTTTACTTCAAACACTTTGGCATCGCTATTGGGCATATTCTGACCAACATTAGCCATTGAAATAACTTCACCGGATAGCTGTTTTTCGGGGAAAGCATCAATCCCGATTTTTACGGCCTGCCCAACTTCAATTTTGGAAATATCAATTTCATTAATGAAGGTCCTGGAAATAAGGTTGTCAAGATCAGGGATTGTAGCAACAACCGGATTCCATGGACTAAGTTTTGATCCCACTTTTGTAACTCCACCAAAACGATGCTTAAAATAGGTAAGCATTCCTTTTTTCGTTGAATGTATTTCAAGAGAGTTATAGAGTTTATCCAACTCGGTAAGCCTGTCCTTAACCTGCCTGTAACTGATAAATGCACGGCTAACTTTATTCTCTTCCTGTTCAGACTTTAACCGGTAAGCTTTTTTCTCTTGTTCCAGCTTACGTGAGGCTTTGTCATAATCCATCTGCGCCTTTTTCTGAACCGAAGGTGATTCGTAGATTGATTCTTCCATAACAATCTTCTTCTCCTCCAAATCCAAGCCCGCGTTTACAATCTGATCTCTTTGATTGCTAAGGTTCAGGTTTGAATCAATCTTGGCATCCTGATAGCTGGTGAGGGTTTTCTCCATTTCATCCTGCGCTTCTTTAATCTTTTCCTCAACGGCTTTATGGTCCAATGTAGCGACATAGTCCCCCGAATCAACAAAGGTTCCTTCTTCAATAAGATCGGTAATTGTAATTTCATAGATTCGCAGGTTACGGTCTTTTAGTTTCTCCGGAATATTAATATTTTCCGAATTTTCAGACTCTAATTCACCTGAAGAGAAAATCTCAACCTGAAATTCACCTCGTTCAACTTCTGAAATAATTGCATGAACTTTTTCATCAGAAGACCAAAAAATCACAGCGAAAAGAATCAGCAACAGGGGAATAAGGGCGATGAGAACTGTTTTCTTTTTCATTTGATATTTGTTTTAGCTTAATGGTTTTTGTTGTTAATTAATGAGTATATGCTGCCAAATAGACAAAAAGTAAATTGCTGCTTTAAAAACTTTCTTATCCGACTTCAATTCTCATTAACATTATCAGTTGTTTTAATGACGATTCTATTACAATGAAATAACAGTAATTTTATTAAAAAATTGCAAGGAAGAATTAAGGAAATCAATCAATCTTCAAGAATCACACGGAGCCTGGAATATCTTCCTTCGGGTTGCAATTTATAACAATATTTATGCCAACAGAAGTAAATTTCATAAAAAAATCATAATAAATGTTATAAGTTGATGAAGGCATTGTAAAAAGCAGGATACAGAACCGGGAACTAATGACTGGATACTTGATTCCATTCTGTAAGTTGCGGTTGCGAGTTACGAGTTGCGGGTTGCGGGTTGCGGGTTACTGGCTGCTAGCTGCTGGTTAATTGGTCATTAGTCATTGGGGCATTCATAACAGAAGCAGCGTGCAGACTGGCAACTGTGACTGATTACTGGTCACTGGTTACTGGTCATTAGTCATTAGGTCATTCGCAACAGAGGCAATGTGCAGAACTGGGAACTGGAAACTGAAGGCAGGTGCCACAATAATACGTCATCCCGGACATAGCGTAGCGAAGATCCGGGATCTCTTTCAAAATGATTGTTTTTCGTTGATCATTGGGACCATTCGTAACAAAGGCAGCGTGCAGACTGGTAACTGCGACTGAAGCCTGGATACTGGTCACTGGTCATTAGATAAGTAGTCATTAGGTCATTCGCAACTGAAGCGGTGTACAGACTGAAAACTGGAAACTGCGACTGATGACTGAAGACTGGATACTAAAAGAAACGTTACATCTGTTTCAAAGACCTGATTTTTTCCATGCAAACCTCTTCGGTCAAATCCCTTAACAGTTCTACCCGTTTTGATAAATATTCCAATTCTTCTTTCTTAATCTCGTAAGCGATCTTGTAACGTGAATCTATATAAGCTTTTTTAAGCAGGTTAAACATCCGCTCTTCTTCCTCTGTTTGCCGGGGAAACACGGCTTTAAACCGGGCATCCTGCCTGCAGGCTTTTACATGCAGTTCATCCAGGTCGTGGGTTTTGGGTTTGTAGTCGGTAAAAACCAGGAGCATGGTCATGTAATAGCGCTCGGCAGCCTGGTGTAGTTCAAACGCAGCTTTGCTATAATCTGCCCTGTCGAAGCCATGTTGATAATCAATCAGGAAACTGTTTGCACCTTTAATCCACTTTTCAAAGTATAGTTCAGCCTTTTTAATCCGGTTTTGAATAAGTAAGGGCCGTGGTTTTGACAGTACGTACTTTTTACTGTGGTAAAGCCGGATGCCCTCTTTTATAATATCGGTAAAGAAATAATTGCCCTCTTCCAATTCGGTATTCAGGTAATCCATGCCATGATAGATCACGTTTAAAGAGGTGCTTAGCTCCACCTTTTTTGAAATCTTTTGTTTTAGTTTTTTTGCAGCTTTATAACGATGGGCTTTTTCTTCGCTATCTACCACAAACAGTAAATCGTAGTCGCTTTTGTATTCGTAGGTGGTACCGTTTTCAATGTACTTGTCTTCCACCCAGTCGCCACGTGCATAGCTCCCAAACAGGATAACCATTTCTACTGACCTGCTCTCTTCTACATATGAGACAATTTCTTTTAACTCATTTTGCTTATCAGGGGGAAGATGTCTGATTGATCGTTTCAAAAGAATCCGTTTTTTTATTCCATGCTAAGTTAATTAATAATTTCAAATGGCTTAGGGTGATCCGGGTTTCGAAAGAAACAGAATGTGCAAAAAGAGGATGTCCAAAAAATAAACTAACCGCGAAGTACGCAAAGCGTACATAAAGAACGCAAAATTTAGATTACTGAATATCTTGCCCTTATTATTCTTTGCGATAACTTACGCGATCTTTGCGGTTAAATATTCTTCTTTTTGGACAAGCTCTTTTAAAAGCCAGCACCCAAATCTTAATACATTAACCTAATGATTTATGCATCATTGATTTTTTGTTTTTTCCCGGATAGCTGGCTTTTGATTCACCCCTTAGAAGCTGTCTAAATTTTATTTTTTAGAATTATTATAGCGTATTTCCTGCCTGTTCGGCAGACAGGTTTGGTTAGGCGACTTGTCCCGGTTAAACCGGGAAGGCGAATTTGACGCGTCCCGGTGGCCCGGGATAAGGAAAATTCGACGCAGGATAACCGAAACCAGCCTGCCGGCTGGCAGGTAAGACGCATAATAAAATGAAAGGATAATTTTTAGACAGCTTCT
>JANQII010000013.1 GCA_028282195.1 Prolixibacteraceae bacterium | reverse complement strand
ATAAAACAGGACTACCGGATTGCCGGATAATTAGATGTTGAGAATGAACAATCATCAAGCAGGAGCCAAGCCTTTCTTAAACCCGTAACTCGAAACCCGTAACACATAATCCACAACTTTTTTAATTGATCCGTTTTTTTCTACTACTTAAATAACGTGAGTTAAATATAATAGGGTATTCAAAAAACTAAGCGAAAAGATTGATACGATTAAATCTCAAAGAGTACAATAAAATTAGTCCGGAAATATTTCTGTCCGCAAAACCTTTTCGAAGTTCTTTTATAGCACTTGAATATGTGTTTTCAACGGTTTTAGGTGAAAGCTTTAAAAAACCGGCAATTTCATGTATAGTAAGTCCTTGTTTTTTGTGAAGTATGAAAACTTCTTTGCGTTTTTCCGGAAGTTTTTCAATGAGTTCATCAAGAATAGTCAGATATTGATGAAAGTTTGCTTCATGCCCAGGCTCTTTTTTTTCATCAACGTAATCAGATATTTCCAATTTAAAATGGTTTTCTTTTGTCTTGGCGTTAAATGTATCCCTTATGGTATTAATTACTATTTTGAATAAGTATGATTTAAATACCTGGTTGGGGTCGATGCTTGCTTTTCGTTCCCAAAGCTTGATAAATACCTGTTGGGTAATTTCTTCTGCTTCAAAGTCTGATTTTAAGTAACTTTTTGAAAACTGAAAAACCAAGTCAACATACTTGTAAAAAAAATAATCAAATGCATCAGTGCTGCCTTGTTTTAAAAGCATTGCATAAGGCTTGTCTAATGCATTTTTATCTTTCATTAATAAAGTTTTTATTTTACTAAAATAGCCAGAAAGAGTATTAAAATAATACTTTCTGGCTTTTTTTAGTTTTTTAGACTCTCCAAAAATAATAAATATACTTTTCAAAAAGGGATTAACATCTTTACTATTTTAATTTTATAATTTGAGCTCGGATACCAGCCGAATTCCATTCAATTCTGTCAGTCTTTTTAAAAATCCAACAAATGGATAGGCTGAATCTGATTTACGATTAATACTCTATGAGGTCAACATCTTCTTTCCCCGTCTATATCTTTAAAATCGATTTCATATTTTTCACCATCAGTAAGAATAATATTTGCTCCTAAAGTTGACAAAGAAGGTGTAACATCCACTATCTCTAAGCTTTTAATGGGTGATAATTCTTCATCTGTCCATTCATCATCGCCCATTTTATGCAACATAACAGTAATCATTAGCTCCATTGGGGGATTTTTTGCTGTTCTTGTTTTTTTAGCATAAATCACCGTGCTTTCATTCGCTTCAGCATTTCGGTTTTCATGAACCATGCTCTCCAGTAAATCCCACCCGTGGTATGTTATTAGTGCAATTTTTCTTCCTGGTATTGATGCTGTAATTACTTTTTTAGAACCGACTTCGAATTGATCAATTACAGGTAAATTTCCATTTACATGTGGCATGCCAAAATGCCCCAGGGTTAATTCATATTCAAACGCTAAACGGGACCGATCTACCCGAATCACACCTCCCGGAATCGTAATCTCTGCAAGATCAACAATATAACCTACCCCATTATTAGGAGGTTTTCGCATAATTGCCTGTCTGTAAATGACATCATTTCTTACCCCATTATATAACATACTCTGAGATGTTGTAAATGACCTGTTTTTATCAGAATCATTTTCCAATGCGTGCCCGGTTAAATAGAAATTTACATCATCTCCCCGAACATCCCGTGGGTCGAGACTTCTGAAACTATATTCCATTGAAGTACCTCCTTGCGGGTTATGATCCTCCCAGGGGAAATGTGTATTGTAAGCCAATTTGGAATAATTTGGATCATCGTAATATACCTTACCCGGAATTATTTCAGAGGTTCCTGTTTTTCCATGATTAACGAGCACAAGACCGGGACTATCAAGAATTACTTTTTTAGAATTATTCCCCAGCTCTTCCCACATTCCATCATTTTCCTTACCCGTCCAAAAAGGAGAATCATCAGGCAATGCAAGGCAGATAAAAGGTAAAAACATAAGGAATGGGCTACCGGCACAACTATAATTTTGTACCATGTACTCTTTTTGCCCGTAAAACCCTAAACTTGGAATATCGTTGAAGAAAAACTCTTCGCGAGTAACAAATTGAAGTAAAGACCCCGAACATAAACGTCTTGCCCATCCTCCATCTAAAAAGGTTTTATCTTTTAGCATAAATGCTACGGGAAATGCCCCGGAAACCCATGTCCGGTAACAAATACTCCTCGACCACATATTGATATAACCATCCCTGCCAAAAAAGCTGGTTAAAGACTCCATCAACTTTTGAGCTGATTTCTCTATAATTTCTGCTATTTCGGGATAATATTCATCTCCAAAGGTTCTGTTCCAGATTGTTGTATAAACAATAAAAAGACTAATAGAGTAATAATTATAAGTCTGCTCCAGATACCAACCATCCCCGGAATGATAGGAAGCAACCCATAATAAATGGCTTTTTAACAGTTCATCATCTATTTCATATCCGTATTTTTTCAGAAACGAAAGCGCGATTATATTAAAAATCCTCCAGTTATTCTGAGTAGTTCTGTGGTGTGCCCATTTCGAAATACAAGTAAGCATTTCATCTTTTTGCTTCTTTGAAAAGCTGGTCCAAATTGTATCGGGCATTAACAGCAAAGTCTTAAACAATCCCCCAAATTCACAGGTAAACTGATAGTTAGAGTCTGGCAAGTCTTCCGGTAATGGTAATGAATTTGCATGTCCCGGCGTAAACGCATTGTAGAGATGCAAGCTGTAATAATCCTTCAGATTTATATTGTTTATGGTCGTTTCCGGATCAACATGGATTAAAGGACCTGCCAAGGTAAAAGTTCTTTCCAATGCTTCAAATTCCTGCGAACGATGGCGCCAGTCAGGAGCATTGGGTTGTGGATAGGTTTTCCCGGGAACCGTTGGAAATGATATTGGTGTTTCCAGGGAATCAACATGGGTAAATGCCCTTTTCAACAGGTATTTTGCACAATCAATATAATGTTGTTTGGTCATACCCGTAACAGGACTTAAACTAAAGTCAGGGTTTTTAACTTGAAAAGTATTCTTCATATGTTCTTATCTACTAGTACGTTCATAAAGTTTCGTTGAAAAACTCATCGGATGACTCTGCTGATATTGAGTATTTTAGTCATCCGATGAGTGACATGTTAATTCAAAGACCCACTACTAGTTCGAAAAAATAAACCAATAATGATGGATCATTTGATATTTCCGGTATATTAATTTTTTTTTAGGTATGGTTTTGAATGTTCGATACTGGATTTTGGATAACTATAGGGATTGATTGTTGGTTATACAAAAACGTTTTCCATGCGGCGGATGAAATGTCCAATGCCCCGGACAGCCCATTGTGTCCGCCTGCTTTCTTATTACATATCCCAACACCGGGTAAGCCCGTCAAAAGCCGGACAAAACCCGGTGCTACAACTATTTAATCCCTACGGAATATTGGGAATAGTTACCGGACACTTCAAAAGAGCCAAAAATATTTTTCCTGGTAACTTGCGACCCGTAACCCGTAACCCGTTGTCTTGTCCTAAAAACCAGCCCGAATTATGAAGTGATCCATAATGATTATAGCTCTATTTCATGAAAAAATGGACTTAATGACTCGTCTGAAAAGCAGATTGGGGAAAAGTGAAAGCTGCTTTCCTCTTTGATTAAACTCTGCCAGGATAAAATTCTTTTTTATCCTTTCCCCAAACGTTCCCTGCCTTAAACACAATTTAATAACACTGATTAATTCCGTTGTAAATATTTACCAGATTTATGATAAGAATTTATACTTATCATCATGATAGGTTTAATATGCTACTAATCAAATATTAATATTTTTAGCCCCTGAAAAGCCGACATGCTCATTGAGTTCCACATACCCGAGTTGAGAACTAAGCAATCTTGTTTTTCCAATCGTAAAATCACAATTATTTTGATGATGATGGCCAAATATCCAAAAATCAATATCTGAATCCACGATTAAATCATACAATTCAACAGTAAAAGCTGCATTTATAAGACTTCCTTTATATTTTGCAGGATAATTCAGCATGGTTGGAACGTGATGGGTCACCACTATAGTTTGCTCACACGTATTTTGGGGTAACTCTTGTTTTAAATAATGCAAACAAGAGTGGTGTATTTGAATATAATCGTCAGGTGCAAATACACAACCTTTATTTTTTATTAGCCTGAAATCTGATAACTGTTGCCGTATTGTAAATTGATTAACACCATATAAATCAGTCCACAGAGTTGTAAAAATAAACCTTACACCATCATGTAAAAATGAAGTATTGTTAACCAAGAGAACATTGTCCCGTATTTTTTCAACAAATTTTCCGGAACGCTCTCCTATCTCGGAATAATAATATTCATGATTTCCCGGGACCCAATAAGTGTAGCTGAAATTTGATGATACATAATCCCAGAAATCGTTGTGCTCATCCATAACTATGAATGGTACAATATCTCCTGCTAATAGTAAGATATCCCCTTCCGGCTTAATCGGGTTTTCTAACAGATAATTTTTATTCTCTGAAAATTCCAGGTGTAAATCTGAGCAATATTGTATTTTCATCGGTATAAAAATATCTAATTTTCACTACAATATCTCTATTGCTCCATCAACTAAAGAACTATCAGTTTCTTTCAATCTGCGATTATGCCGTTTTAACATTTTTTTTACGGTTTTCAAGATGAGAAAAAGTGAAATCAGGTGCAAAAGAATTTTTTAGGTCCATAACTAGAAGACCTGATTCAAGTCCAGGTGGGATCATATTGAAATCAAGTAGTTACAAGTTAATGTAACTGCTTTTTTCTTTCATAAACCATCCTTTTTTGAAGCATGCAACTTGAATAAATCAATCTTGCTGTTCTTTTATCTGTTGAAATTTACATTTTTAAAATCTAATGTTTTAAGTAATCTCACAGTCTTCGTATACTGGTTTACAGGGAATGGTAAAAAAGAACACAGATCCCACTCCTTCTGTGGATTCGAGCCAGATTTCCCCCCCTAAGTTTTCAACAAGTGCTTTTGATATGGATAAACCCAAGCCCAAACCCTCATATTGACGGGACAAGCTGCTGTCAATTTGCCTGAAACGTTCAAAAATTAATTCGTGATATTCAGTAGCAATCCCAACCCCGCTATCTTTCACATAAAACTGAATGTACCCACCAATTAACCCACAACCATATATTATCATTCCCTGATCGGTAAATTTTATGGCATTCCCTATTAAGTTGTTTAAAATTTGGATTAGTCTGGTGGGGTCTGTAATGATTTTTG
This sequence comes from Prolixibacteraceae bacterium, assembly GCA_028282195.1. Lineage (GTDB taxonomy): Bacteria > Bacteroidota > Bacteroidia > Bacteroidales > Prolixibacteraceae > Sunxiuqinia. Next base: position 128 of record JANQII010000013.1, on the reverse strand, counting down.
ATTTTTCATTGAGAAGGGGCACCTCAACGTTGAATTCGAGGTTTTTTTTCCCAGCTTCAAGTTTAAAGCTTGAATAAACACTATTTAGCATTTCTGTTAGACAGACTGTTTCTTGCTGAAGCTTAATT
>JANQII010000330.1 GCA_028282195.1 Prolixibacteraceae bacterium | reverse complement strand
TGCGGATCGGGATCTATGGATTTTACCTAGTGTGAAGATTGTTAATTAAGCGAATTAAAATTTTTGATGGTATTTTTCTTTGTTCAAGGCAAGTTTTACTGGCATAGCAATAGTTACGGCGAAAAAACTTAACGCAGAAGAAAGGAAAATAGGGCAAAAATTAGTTTGGGGAATTAGCAATCTTTACACTAGCCATCCCTATCGGGAGAAAATCCTGACGGCATCCAGGTTTCCCGTCCCCTGGACGATAATAGGAATGATTCCTTAGCAGATACCCCATCTGCTTGCAGTGGGGTAGTTCATTCAAAAAGATGATAAAAGTGATCAAGCCTTATTGCTTTTATCTTCACCAGCCGGATTATTCTCAAAACCTGTTTTTGATTGAGAAATAATGAGAATGGATAAGAAATTATAAAACGCCCCTCTAAGTATCGCATCTTTAGGGAGTTTGTCTTATTCTTTTGATGAAAATTATCTCTTTTCCAACAGAACCACATTTTCCGCAAAAACTTATAATGCCAATAATATTGAGTTTATTTGGAACAAAACCACCAAAAAAATCAATAGAATCTGAACTTTGTAGCGACCTTTCTTCAACCGAGAGTTCAGATATAGCAAACAGATTCACACCAGAGTCTAAATCATTATACACAACGAAGATTAATTATAAAACTTTACCCAAAAGAAGGTTATATCTTAAACTAACTGACGACAAAGCATTTCCTGTTGGAATACAGAGTGAAATGGCAAAAAACCTTGATGCTCAAAATATCACAGAATTAGAATGTGGACATTTGCCAATGATTAGTAAGTCAAAAGAATTATCAGAAATAATAAATAAATTTGTAAGTAAAGACAATTAAAAAGGAAATAAATTTTGAAGGAAACGATAATCAAATGCCCAAACTATTAACAAAAGAAACCAATAAAAGTGTTTCCTACTTTTTGGCAACAATAAAAAATCCATCAATAGTAGAGGATAGTAAATTGTTAATATCTATAATGGAAGAAATTACTGGTGCAAAACCAAAAATTTGGGGAAGTGATACCATTTCAAATTGTATTATTGGATTTGGTAGGATTGGGTATAAACGAAAAGGGAGCAACAAAGAATTAGAGTGGTTTAAAGTTGGGTTTAGTCCCAAGAAAAACGAGTTGACTTTTCATCTTAACTTTAAGCTACAATATGAAGATAATTTACTTAATGATTTAGGAAAGTTCAGGTGTGGTAAAAGTTGTCTTTATATAAGAAAGTTAGTAGATATCAATTTGGATATACTAATTCAATTGATTGACAAGAGTATCCAGATACAAGAAAAAATTGACCCCCAAAAAAAACAAAATGATAAGAGCAGAACCCATAATCGCAGTACACGATGTAGAAAAAAGTTCCAAATGGTATCGAGAACTTTTAGGTTGTAAAAGCAATCATGGAGGTAGTGATTTTGAAATTTTAGCAGACCAAGATGGCACCATTATTCTTTGTTTACATAAATGGGAATTACATAATCACCCCACTTTAATCAATCCGAAAATACCTGTTGGAAACGGGTTGATTCTTTATTTTCGGGTGGAAGATTTGGATGAAATTTGGAAAAATGCACAACGCTTAAATGCCATAATTGAAGAAGAACCACATTTGAACCCAAATTCAGGAAAGCAAGAATTTGCAATAAGAGATTTAGATAATTACTATTTGCTTATTTCTCTATAAAATCAAAAAAATACTTATGAAAAGTAAAAAAGAGCATATAAATCCGAAAGGACTATTTGAAAGTCCTGCCTTTTCACAGGTTGTCACAACTCAAGGAAGTGGAAAAACAATATACATAGGCGGACAGAACGCTGTAAACGAGAAAGCAGAACTTGTCAGAAAAGGAGACCTTGCAAAGCAAACAGAACAAGTTATGCAAAACCTAAAAATTGCACTCGAATCCTGTGGGGCAAGTTTTGACAATTTGGTTAAGTTAAACATTAATTTGCTTCAAGGTCAAGACGCAAGACAAGGCTTTGAAGTTTCTCAAAAATTCCTCGGAAAAATTTCAAACCAGCCAATTATTACAGTGCTCTTCGTGCCGGGTTTTGTACATCCCGAATACCTTGTTGAAATAGATGCAATTGCTTTTGTTTCGGAAAATTAACCCAATCTCTTTTTCAGGCGGGTCATTAAGTTCATCTTCTCATGAAAAAGGGCTATAATCATCAATGGTGCTTTATCTCGAACTAGTCCGAATATGTAGTGCTTTTGACAATGCATTATTCGTACTGTTCGTTTTTTAACCTTGATCTCTTTGAAATATCCCTCACCTTTAGCCATGGTTTCAATACAGTTTATAAGCTGTTTTGTATATTTTATTGTTTGATTCTCACCATGGCGGTCAAAGGTGTATTCTACAATAGCCTGCCAGTCATCAAGAGCCTCACGGCTTTTTTCGTATAGGGTCATTTCGCAGGCTTCTTTTTGTTGATTATTTCCTGTGTTAACTGGTCAAACGTTTTTTTTGGAGGAGGATTGTTTTCTGCACTTTCTATACGCTTCATCAAAAGTTCCGTTAGCTCCATCCAGGATTGATCTTCACTTGCCCCCTCCTCCGGGAACAACTTGCCAAGGACATAATCCTTCACCGTTTTACCCTGTAAAACAGCCATAGCCTTAATTTTTTGATGCTGTTCCCCCGATACGTCAATTACTAAACGACTCATATTTCCTCCTTTTCTACATTGTATCACACAAATGTACATTTGTACAAATATACAAAATTTGCATGATTATTTGAAAAAAGAGTATGGATTATAAAACTATTTGTAGGACAAAATGCCTCTTGTTAGGGAATAGAGATATTCTTCAGGGGAATGGCGCAATGCTAAGTGACAAGAAAACTAAAAATTAGGCAAGTCATCCGGTGTGTTCTCTCTGGAAAAAGCAGATAAGTACCTTTTGAGTGTCCGTATATCAGTCCAATTTGATCCAGTGTGCATCCATGCCGGACACAAAAACTCGCAAATGTCCTTCTGCTGGAATGAAAGGTAAATAGCTCATAAGCTTTGACTTTCTCCCTTGCAGGTTTGCCAAGCTTGAAAACCGTTTTTAGCACGTCATGCCGGAAGTTGGGTAACCGCATAAGTTTTCATACTCATACCACTTTGGGAAAAGTTTCTTTCTCTTTACCTTCACCGAAATGACGAGCATCAGGAATAAAATCAATTTCGTTTTCCGGTTTCCGTGACCCTTTTACCTCTTTTCCAATAGTACCACATTTTTCCATATGGAGAGTGCGTTATTTTATAATGTTTTTATTCATAATGTGGTTTAATACCCCGATCCTCTGGGTCGGAAGCTAATACGTTTGCGGGACAAACTCCTTTTGATACCTCGTGGGCTCTGCCCCGGGGTAGTTTATTTTTAGATGTTTGTGGCTATGTGTGCTTTGCGCGGACAAAATACGGACAAAAATATATTGGCTTCTGAGCTTTTTCCTATTTCTAAATAGAAAAAGATAGGAAATCCTTCTTATTCTTCAAAAAATGGGAATTAAATTAGGATGAAGAATTCGAACGGTCTTGGTATACTCCCCATCGAAAAAGAGCAATCTGAGATCTGGACAGAAGCATCTGCCAAAAAGAAAGCTGAACAACAACTCAGCCTGTTTCAACCGTTGAAAAAAATCAATGCAGCACCGGTTTATCGACTATTAAGTTTAGTATGAAGGATTTTAACTTCCTCCTCCAAATTCGGTTCAAGGTCTTTTAAACGCTCAAGAAGGTTCATGGAAGTATGCCTGATTGTAAGGATAAAGATCGTATCCTTAACAACATCGCAGATTACACAGTGTTTCTTCACGAAATATGTCCTGAACTTTGATGAAATATTGCTATTAACTTTTAGGATGCCTTTGTTTTCTTTCAAAATCGAAAAAGCATCTTCAAAACTTTGGATATATTTTAAGGCAAGCTCTTCACCCCATTCTTCAGCAGAGTAATCAAATATTTCCTGAAGGTCGTCCAAGGCTCTTGCGGTAAGGTAAAGTTTTGGCATTTAAGGTTTTGTTTGTTGGTGTGCTTTTAGGTCTGCCATTAAATCACCTGAAAATTCACGGGTTCGCCCATGAATGGCATCCTGATACCCCTCTATAACGGCATTGCGGAGCTTGGCGGCTTCAATACGATCTTGATCACGGCGTATTAAATCACGCACATACTCACTTGGTGTAGAATAGAGCGTATTATTTCCAACCTGACTGGTTATGAACCTTTTCATTTTCTCAGTAAGCGCAATATTTAACGATTCAGTTTTAGACATGAATTTAACCTGTTTTTATTCTCTGACAAATATAAAACATTCTTCATATATTGTCAATATTTGAAGAGTTTTTAATCCATTGAAAATCAGGATTACCTTTAAAGAAAGTACTGTGTTACCACGCTAAAGTTTTTATACAGACCACCCGGTTTTACAGAAAAGGATTTCTTGATTGAGAAACAATGAGAAAGGATAAGAAATTATAAGAACTAAGAAATCCTCTAAAATCAGCACTTTTAGAGAATTTCTTTTATACTCTGAAGAAAATTATCTCAATTCCAGGAGAACGGCGCATTCTACATGATATGTATGTTTTTCAGCAATAAGCCGTCTTTACAACCCTTTTAGATTGCCCCTACTCCAAGCGGACAAAAAACGGACAAAAAAATGTTGGTTTCTGAGCTTTTTCCTGTTTTTTAGTGGAAAAAGATAGGAAACCCTTCTCGTCCTTTCCCAAAATGGGAATTAAATTAGGATGAAGCAAACCCTACCTCAATAACAATGTACGCAAAGTTACAAAATGTCATTTAGACTCCTAGCCCAAAAAGTATAAATACTGATTCATTAATGACCAAGACTATGAGATTGGTTTTGTTCAAGGTCTTTATTTTGTTCTATACCTCCAAGATTATGAGCCATAGATCTCTCAATCATATTATTACGATTACGCTCTATATTTATTGAGCGTTTTTCAAATTCATTTTCTTTAAAACGCCCTTCATTAAAAGCTGCTTTCAAATGTGTCTGCTGCTTGAACGCTCTTGCATTTGCTTCATCAGATTTTTCAGAAAGAGACGGATCTTGCTGTGGAGGACCTTTATAGTCCATGCCTTGTTGTTGGGCTTGATCTTTTAAATCTTGTATTCGTCGATTTTGAAAATCTCTTAACTTCTCTTGATAAGCAAGAGCTTCTTTAGCCTGTAGCTGTTCACCCTTTTGCTGCAACTTCTCTCTTTGTGCATTAAGAATAAGTTTTTCTTGAACATGACTTACACGATCTTGCGCAGCTTTCTGAGCGTACTCGGCCTTAACGCCTTGGCTTGTTAATTTTTCAAAATTTTGTTGTTCTATTTTCTCATATCTCTCTGCACCATATTTTTGAACAGCTTCATCTTTTTCGATCTCGTTCTGATATTCTTCATTAGGCTCTGATTGCTGGGCTTTTTCTATTTCCTCAGAGGCATGATCAAAATCTTGCTCAATCTCCTCCTGGCGCTCTTCATTGAGTTTTAATTGCTGGGCTTGTTGCACCTCTTTTTTATTTTGTAAGCGTAATGCCTCTAGCCGTTCTTGTGCATCCTCTTTCAAAGCTTGGTCCTTTTGTTCTTCTGCCTTTTGTAAGTCTTGTCGTATTTCCTGTATAGCAACTTTCCTATGAGCGGAGTCATTCGCTTGACCTGCTGCTTGACGCGGCTCTACTCCTTGTTGGGTTAATCGCTGAAACGTTTGACGGCGTTGCTGATCAATTTCTGTACGTTCTAAACCGTTTATCGTTTCCACTTTTTCATTATTGAGGATAGTAGATAGCTCTGTCTTGCGAAAAATACTGTCTGGATTAGCACCAGCAACAAAGGTTTTTACATTGCCCTCAACTTGCGCGGCGTATGATCTAGAAGCCGATCTCCAAATTGCTTTTTTATCATCTCTATTTATAGATGATTGTTCTCGTGTAACTACAGTATCAAGAATTTCCCCTGGTCTAGTTTGTGTAACAGGGTTCATATTATGCATTTCTGCATACTCTGAAGCACGTTGCCAATTACCCTCCCCCGCATAAAACATAGACTTCCCTTCAGATGTATATGCATAACCTGTCATATTTTTAAGCTGGTTAATTTGTGTCTGATAAAAGTTTTGAGTATTGTCGCCGCTCATGTCTACGCAAACTCCACTTTAGTTTTATCGGCTTCTAAGTAGAACTCCAAAAACCTTACAATCAACCGCCTATGCTGAGAGATCATCTGATATGTATCTACAGCTGCTTTTAGATAAACCATCTCTCCATTCGATAAGCCTTCTACAAAAACCTCATAGCTCTCTTCCTCTATTTTTAATTTGAAAAGAGCATTATTGGCGATCGACTTGATTTCATACTCGATTTCAATGCCATCAATTTCAATTTTTTTCATCTTAGTCTCCTACTACATTAGTTAACTTAAGCTGTTTCAATTTTACTCCAAGCTATATTTATTTGGATTTTCAAGTTTAATACGCTCTAACTGATCCCATTCTTTCATACGAGCAATTTTATTATGAACGTCCACGCTATCAGCATGTACAAACAAATCCATCTTCTGTACTTCTTGAAATTCTCCTTTTAAATATTCAACATAATTTGCTAGATCAGACTTGCGTTTTAGCAATTGATTTGAAAATTCATATAATTCAACCTTTGCATCATTAATTTTGTGCGCTGTGTTAGCCCAAAGCTGTTTTCTACTTTTCACATGGTCAGACATTTTATTTTGTTCAGAAACAGCGTTTTTATGATAACGAGAAACCTGAGGTAAAATTTCTTTCATTCTTTTTTCGAGATAATATGTTAAATTTCTATTAGATAACCTACCTACAAATTCACGGCCAATTTTAGTTTTACGTGTCTTAGCTGGTGCTTTGTTACGTTTGTGCAAAATAGAAATTAAATGCCATGCAGAAACCTTACGTCCATTACGTAACTTTATGGTGTTTTCCATCAATAGATCCTGAAAACGTTTATCCATCGATATATTATGTTGATTGGCACCGCGAGATTCTTCTGTATCAAAGTTTAAATCAAATTTGGGTGCTTGATCTCTAGGAACATGTGGTCTATACACTTTTTTATGCAGAATTTCTCTACGCTCTTCGCGTGATGGATAATTAAGAGCTTTTTCAGAGGTGTTGTGTTGAATACGCTCTGGCAAAGGAATCCCCTTCCAGTCTAAGGCCATAATAGTAAATTCTTTCAAGAACTCTTGATAATGCTTGGCTGCTGCTATGAACTCTTGTTGTATGTCCATTTTTTTTAAAACATCTTTTTGATAGTCATGTAACAGCTCTACCTGTTCGTTGAGGCTGATTTCAAAATTATCTAAATAATTTTGTACTTTATTGAGCCTTTCGAAACTTGTGCGAACTTGAAAAAGATGTAGGAAAAACCTGTGATCTATTTTATTTGTAAAATGCATTGTATTTGCAACTATATCTTTGATCTCAGCAGCTTCCATATCAATTATATGCGCTGTTTGCGCAAATGTTTCATATAACCTTGTTTGATGTTCCAAAATTTCTGAAGAACTTGATTTATTACATAGAGCATTTTGAAATTTTACTAAATTGTCAGTATATGCTTTTAAACTTACAGTTCCTTCATCTGCGTCTAATGTTAAAGGCTGTTTGAGCTCACATGAATAATTTACATTCGGGTCTATTTTGACATTTGGATATTGAATTTGTGGTATTTGAAGAGCTAATAAATTAGCGTGAGTAGGTAAATACCTCACCTGTGGCTTATAACCTTCATATACAGGTTGATCAATTAAGTAACGCCCCTCTGCACGGCGTTTGATCTCAGGCATTTCATAGAAATAGGCTTTGCGATCAATAAGCTTCATAGTTTTATTTGATGCGCGCACAAAGATAATCTGAGCATTATTTGAACCCAGAACTTGTTGCACTTGTGATGGATCAAGTTCTGGCAAAATCTGGGGAGTCCAACTTATACCTTGCGTTTGGTTTGTGCTATGCGCCTTAGATTTGCTACTCTGTTGAGTTGTTGTATCAATGTTAGTGGTCGCTCTCGAGTTCTGTACGCTCGCTGCTATTGAACCACCCTTTTGGCCTGATTGCGTATTCGTTGTGCCCTCCATCGCACTTTCATTAGTGCCATACTGAGAACCTTGAGCATAATTTCTTTTCTTAGCCCGGTATTGATCAAACATATTGGGATTATCACGATATCGTATCCTGTGAATACCGAGCAAATTACGACTGGGGCTTTCAAATGACTCATTCTGAGAAGTGTTTGTATTCGAACCTCTACTAGTTTGATTTGTTTCCGCTGAAGAATGTCCTACACTCCAATTCTCTGTAGCCGAGCTTTGTGTTCCTTCCGTATCTGTAAACTGTAGACCCGTTGTGTGACCTGTCCCTATTGTATGTGTTTCCGTTGTACCTTCACTCTGGTCAAAACGAAAAGAAGGAATATGCACAATACGCTTTCCTGCTTTTTCAGAGATATATTTTGCTGTTATATCATCGCCAATATCAAAAGCTTGAAAAATGCCTGCCCCCAAGAAAGAAGAGGCAATATTTTCGCCATAAACCTCTTTTAGACGACCCAAGTCTTGGAACATCGCCCAGATGGTAATGCCTTTTTGCCTTGCTGTTTGCATACCAACATCAACTGCGTCTAACTTTCCAAGCTGCGTAAACTCATCCAACATAAAAAGCACACGATCATTTTGCTTAAAGTCTCGTACCTTTTCCCCGAGGTTCGGACATGCGGCAAAACTTCGTTCTACAAAAAGTCTTAACCATGATGCATGAGCTGAAAAATATTCGGCCTCTGGCATCACAACATAAATAGAAGACTTTTTGTTCCGCAAATCAGAGACATCAAACGTTGAGTGCTCGGTGATTTTAGATATGGCAGGATCGGTAAAAGAAGATAATGCTGCCCGAGCTGTAGAAACAACGCTGTATTTTGTGTCGTTTTCTCGACCCAAAAACTCTCTTCCTACTTGATTTAAGCCAGTACGAAATAGCCCAATATCATCACTCCATTCTTCCATTAACAGAGACCAATCTTCATTGGGATAGTCTGATATTAAATTTATAATTTTCGTGAAATTACGTTCCTCATCATCAATCATCGGCGATATTTTGACATGAATAATCATGGCCTCAATCAAACTCTGAGCTGCAATCTTAAAATAAGGATTCCTATCGTTCTCCAAATCCTTCAACAAAGTATTCGATATTTTTGAAACTTCTGTTTTGAAGTTTGGCTTATTCGAATCTAGCGCATCTATAAAATTAAAGGATGCTGATTGCTCACCCGTAATGCCGAACGGATCAATCACATGCACATCTTGTTTTAAAATATGCTTACGATACTTCGCTGTTTGATGATAAGTTGCACCGCCGATTTCAACAGATAAAACCGACCCCTCATGATTAAGGAGATTGGGGATAGCAACACTTGTCCCTTTACCACCACCCGTATTAGCAATGGTAATCATATGCTTATCTGTAGGAAATCTAAGCGGTCTGCCGCCACGCGCTCCAATGATCCAGCCAGCTTCGTTATCTAGGAGTTCTATACCACCTTCTGATTCAATGGCTGGTTTTAAATAGTCTTTTTCTTCATCTTGATTGTAGCGCTCTATACTATATTGATCGAAATTTCCCATTTTTGAATCCCCCATTCTTTAATCATACGAAAAGTAGCTACAATCGCGACTTCCAAACCATCCCTTTAAGCACCCATTTTCCCATGTTCCGCTTTTTGATTTTCCATTCTTATAGACAAAAGTGCCTCGGCCATTAGGTTTACCCCTTAACCATGCTCCCTGATATTTAGCACCCCCAGGAAAATATCTCGTGCCATTACCGGTTCTTACGCCATTTACAAAATCACCTTCATAGCGTCCATTTCCAGGCCAATAATATTTGCCATATCCTGTTCTTTCTCCATTCACAAAGTCACCGTCATAACGATGGCCATTAGCCCAATAAAATTTACCGCATCCGGTTCTCTCTCCTTTTGAAAACTCTCCTTCATAACGATCCCCATCTGTCCAACGCATCGTTCCGTAACCTGAAAAACTGTTATTTAAAAACCCACCTTCATAGCGTGTACCGCTATTAAAAAGGTAAGTACCCTGCCCTGATTGTGTACCATCTACAAAATCACCTTGATAACTATTGCCGTTATTCCATTTGATTTTGCCGTTACCCGTCCTTTCACCTTTTAGCCAATCGCCCGTGTAAACATCGCCATTAGTCCATTTAAACGTTCCTTTGCCATGTTCTCTTCCTTGATCCCATTGCCCTTCATAAGTTGACCCGTCTGCGTTTTTCAGAGTCCCATACCCTTGCTGTTGACCAGAATAAATATTCCACCCTCCTTCATAAGATCGTTTGTCTGGCCATGTAATTGTAAGTTTTGAGTCCGTAGGTAGGCCATTTTTCCAGTGACCGGTGTATTCTGCACCATTAGCCCATTTAAAAGTACCCGTTCCATGGCGAAGGCCATCTCTAAAGGAGCCTTCATATTGTGCAACACCGTTAAAACCATTTTTTAGTTTAATGGTTCCTTGGCCGTGAGGTCTATTATCTTTCCATTCCCCGGAGTAATGATTACCGTTTTCCCATGTGAAGCTGCCCTTGCCGGGGCCAACAACCTGCCCATTATCCCAGACACCTTCATAACGATTACCTAGTTCGGACCATGAAATAACGCCCTTACCATGTTTTTTCCCTTTTACGAAAAGTCCTTCATAAACACTTTTCTGACCCAGGCTGTCTCTTTCGGTTAATTTTCCCAGCCCATGTGATCTTTGGTCTTTATATTGCCCCACATATAGCACACCATTTTCAAACTCTAGATCAACAGCCCCATCAGCAATTTCATTGTTCTTCCAATTAGCTTTAAAACAAAATCCTTCACCAATTTTAATGCCTTTACCATTGGGCAGCCCATTTGAAAACTCACCAACATATTTCACATCACCCAAAGACTTATCTTTGAGGAGTAAAATATCGTTACCGTGTGCTCGTATGTTTTCATTAACATAGCTACGCACATGATCTGTCCACGTGATTTCTTCATCATCATCTTGCTTGAGTTCTTCCTTAAAATAAGAAGTTCCAGCGGCAGCAATCCCAAATACAATGCCTAAACGTATAATAATTTTCCCGATACGCACTCTAGGAGAGACTGGAATCCCTGATCCATAAATTCCGGTGTCATCAAGATCATTAAGAATTTCTGAATTAGAGTTTTTATTTCTGTTATTTTTATCCAAGGAGAAATTTTTCTTAATGGGGATAGCTTTATCTATAGTCTCACCTTCTTCTATTGGATCTATTGAAAGGTATCTATTCTTCTCTATTCGATATAGACGTTTTGTTGAAAGTCTCGAACTATCCTCTTTGGAATTTGACGAGTTTTGCTTTTTTATTGGATCTGTCATTTTTAACCACTCACACGTTTTACGTTAAATATTTAGGGCCTTATTTAACGTATTAATAGAAAATCTGCAAGAAAAAATTACATAAGGTACTGAAACGATTAAATTAAATAAAAAAATACATTTTTTATAGCAAATAGCAGTGTGAAACTTTTGGTATTATAAAAATATTGACATTCGCGCCCTCTTTAACATATCATCCGCTCAATAGTTCGAAAAAATAACATGGAAAAAACACGCCTGCGCGTAGAGATGCAGTGATAAGTATACAAAACAAAAAAAATATAATAACTGAAAAATGAGCACACAAGCACGCAACAATACTTATTATGACAGCCTCTTAGAGGCTGTTCGCGTGCGCTTTCCTTTTGAGGATTTTGTTAAAAAACCAAACGCAACTATTGATCAAATACCTTATATTTTACAGCAAGAGGAAGAGCAAACCAATCATATTTCAAAAAAATGGAAACACTACTTAGAAGGGTTGCAGTATGGACTCCTCGTTTTTCTGCATAATAACAAAAAGAATATGCCTCGAAAGGCTAAAGCCTATGATCAAGTGCTTATGCTTCCCTTTGAACAGGATCAAAATGGCTGCCTCAATGAGCAAAGCCTTAATGAATTTAATGATGTCTTTAATATAAAATATTCAAAACAAAATATTCCTAGCCATATTTGGACTATAGAAGATCAGACTCATTCAAGATTTACTATCGATCATAACAACAATATTGATGATGCGGTAATTCTAGAAGAAAAGACAAATACGCCTACAAAGCCTATTAATATAGACTATAGTGAACATCATAAGGATGTTTACTACATGGATGATACGCACGTTAAAATTAGCGTTCCTATGTCATCAGAACGACCAAATACGTGGCCACCAACACCTAAACCAAACATCGGTGATCATGCGGAAGATGCCAATGTTATTGAAGAAGCAAAACAACAGGAAAATACAGTTGAAGAAGATGGGCAAGAGCTTCCTCTTGATAAACAAACAAACGAAGAAAAGCCAAATACTCGCCGCCCTGCAGGGAACAACTTAATTATTGAAAAGATCAAGCCACAAGAACCCATCCCGCAAAAAGGTGCACAAAAAACTTCAATTAGCGAACAAGTCAGTGAAGAAGACACAGATACAAAAACAAATTTTCAAGAAGAAAAATCAGTAGAAAAACCTACTGTCTCTGAGCACAATTCTTTAATTAATGACTTAACAGATACCACCGCTTTTGGGACATATACTAAAGATCCAAAGCCTCCAAAAAAGAAAAAAAACTTTGTCTCTCGCTTCTTCAAAAGCCTATGGAAAAATCGCGCCAATATTGCGGGCTCTTTTATTATCGGCGGCGCGGTTCGTTATATAGCCGGCCCTGCTTACGCAGCAGTAGTTCCAGCCGTTAGCTTTGGCCGGGCGAGCTTAAAAGCCGCAAAACAGGACTATCACAAAACCCTTGATGAGCTTCTCAACAAAACAGAAGAAGAATTGCGTACACAAAATGGTGCTATTGATCCAGAACGCAAGCTCAGTTTTAAAGAGTTACTCGCACAAAACCTAAATGCCCTTCAAGAAAAAATGATAGAGGATAGCAAAGCGTGTGCTCAAATGAACGAGGGGAATGAACAATTCCAAGAAAAGCTGATTAATGCTCAGGATCTTTTTGATAAAGCCAAACAAGCGCATGCCAATGATAATAAGAATGAAGAGAAAAAACAGGCCTTAAACCTAGCCTCTGAAAAGCTCGAACAAGCACGTATCAATTTTGAAACTGTGGCAAATAAAACCGAGGATCTTCGTGGTGTTATCGAAGCGGCACAAGATAAATTTAAAGCATTACAAGATGTACAACGCACACTGGAACAAAAAGAAAATAAGAGAAAGTTTTTAAGCCGTGATTTTTGGCGCCATGCCCGAGATAATCGTAAAAATATCTGGAAAGATCATAAAAAAGAAATCTTAACCAAAACCGCTTTTTCTGCTGTCGCTGCGGTAGTCGGATCAGCCGTGGCAGAAATGATCCCAGAAGACATTCTTGGCCTCGATAACGCTGCTGATAAAATTGAACAAGTCAAAGACTATGTCCAAGATAAAGAAAAACTACTAGAAATCGAGATACCAAAAGAAGTAGATACTGAAGTAAATTCTGAAACTACAAGCACTATACAAAGTGAAGTAGCCTCTCCGGAGACTGATGCACCAACGCAAGAAGACTTCGAAATCAAGACTGATGAAATAAGCGCCCCTATTGATCTCAGTATAGATGATCGTATCGCTAACTTTATCGAACATGCGCAAGACGTGCGTGGCGATCAATTAGAGGAATGGGCACTAAAAAGCTTACAGGATTACTCTGAGGCTTCACCAAAAGCTAACACAGCTTGGCAGATCTTAGAGATGGTACATGGTTCCACAGATCCAGAACTTATAAAAGAAGCCTCGGATATTATTCAAGACTTAGGTCTCGACCAAAACGATGCAGCTCTTAATGCAGCAAACAACAATGAGGCCTATGCGCATGCCCTAAAAGGGGAATGGAAAGAAGCCTTGAAAGACTGGGCTGATCCGGCGAGCAAAGGTCATCAACCATCCATGCGCCATCTAAATGAAATTCAAGATTTCAATCTAGGCGGTTTTGGAGAACGAGCTGCTGATTTTTTACAATCACATTAATTAACACTCAGGTAATCAGACTATAAAATGATTGCAATGAACCTGTTTGGAATGAAAAAGCACGCGTTATGCATCAATGTATCGTCAGTGATCGAGATCAAAGCTTTAATTATTGACGGCATAGAATATAACTTTCTAAAAGGAAAGCGTTTAGTTGCTGTAAATAACTTCAAATTCTCATAGGATGTTTTTGAAGAACTGTGCACAAAGGCAGGATTTAAAACCAAAAACTCCTATTCACACAACACAATGAACTTAGTCCATCTTACCACCTGATGGGCATCAGTTACCTTAAGCGATATTTTTTACAGGCTTCCTTCAATGCCATGTTGGGAAGCCTCGTTGTATCACAAAACACTTCCCCTAGCTATGCTTAATGCGGCTAGGTTTTTTTGTGTTAGTTTAGCTTAAACTATATTGGTTCCAAAGCGGTCTTGCACCTTATTGAGGTTGGACAAATGCACAAGTGTCTTCATAGCCTCCCTGATTTGGTGTGGTTTCATCTTATAATAATACTTACCATATCCGGGAAGTTTACCTGTTAGGAGGCGCAACTTTTCGCATTCTTCTCTTTCCCATCCTCTTGGATACACTTGAACTTCAATGTTCTCAGTATGTCCATAAAATCGAATAAAAACATGAAAATTGTTACGATTGAGTTTTAAGGATAGTGTCATAAGCTCTCCCATGAGCTTCCGACTTTCCACACGCCAATACCAACTACGTATCGGCTTAATGAAAGTATCCCCAAGCTGCATGACAAACTTTTTTATCTTTCGATGAGCTTTGATAAGAAAATCGGCAACTTTTCCGACAAAACTCGTTACTTCTATTGGTTCCTCAGGTTTCTTTCCTGATATTTCATTTTCTATATTAGGAGCTTCTTCAGTAGGAAAACTGATTTTTAAAGGGGTGTGTAGTTCTATTTTGTGATCAGATTTTTTGCTCCATACCTTTTTTATCTTTTCATCTTGAAAACTAACAATATTGTCCATCTATTACCCCTGAGATTAAATTGCTCGCTACTTATTCATGTTAGTCTTTAATTCTTAATATTTTACAAAAGACATAAAGTATATTGGCAATCGTTATTGAAGAGCTTTTTCATAGGATTCTTTTACTACCGCTCTGCACCGCTCTAAAACCCAACTCACAAATTCAGGATTGGTATTTTGGGTGACACCACTTAACCAGCCACCAATCATTGAGTTGGTTAGTCCTTCCGGTACATCATCACTAATTTTAAGAAGATGCCCCGGTAAAAGGTTTAGCATATCTCGGTAATGTCGCATTTCTTCTAAATCTTGTTGGGAAATAGGTTCGTAACCGTCTTTATTCGTGATGTATCTGTTTTTTATCTCTTGTCCCGAATTTGCCAGCGCCTCCCACTTTTGAACCATATACTCCAAGTGGTCTTTTCGTGCTGTGGCTGTACCTCCATTAAACCAGCCACTTACAACGCCAATAGTTAAGCCTTCAGGGAGGTCTTTTGCTTTTTTCAGAAGGTGATTCACTCCAACGCCAGTCGTATTTCTCAATTCACGAAGCTGCTTTATTATCTCAGGGGTAACTTCAACACAGCCCTGCATAGTTTGCGGTAATCGCGCAGTACGACCTTTGCTAAAAGTCCTTCTTTTTGACTCCGGCAAAGCTTCCCACTGCTCTAAAACAAAATCTAAATGATCCTCTCTGGCTGTTTTGGTCTTTTTATACAGCCATTGACAAATCATTGGTGAGGTTAGACCACGGGGAACTGAGCTTCCAAGCTTCAATAGCTTTTCAGGCCCAATGTTTGTTCTCTTCCAATGATGATGCAGTTTTTGGAGAATCTCATCGGGAATAATAATCTTTTTGGCTTCCAATTGCTCTAAAGTCTTCCATCTGGCGAGCACGTAATCCAGATGATCCTTTCTCACCTTTTTATGAGGTGCCGCTAACCATCTTTTTATTATGCCGGAGTTCAGTCCTTCAGGGCGTTCTTTTTGTGTACCTCTTAAAAGAGCTTGAGGTCCAATTCCCGTACTCTCCTTATATCCCAGCAATTTTTTATGGATTTCTTCTGTAAGTTCAACAAACTCGTATTGGGGGTATTTCCTCCACTCCTGTAAGGTAAATTCTAAATAATCTTTTCGTACCTTATCTTTTGGAGCTTTTAACCATCTTTTTATAATGTCAGAGCTTAAGCCTTCAGGGCGTTCTTTTTGAGTTCCCCGTAAAAGTGCTTGAGGCCCAATCCCAGTACTTTCCTCATATCCCAACAATTCTTTAGGGATTTCTGCTGTAAGTTCAACAAACTCGTATTGAGAGTATTTTCGCCATTCTTGCAAGAGAAAATCCAGATGATCCCGCCGTGCTTTTTTAGATTTGCCAGAAATCCAATTTTGAGCTGTAGAAGCCTTTAAATCTTCGGGAGCATTTTTTGCTCTATTCAGTAAGGCTACCACTCCTATGTCTGTTTTCTCTCTCAGCTCTTGTAATAAAACAAACGTCTCTTCATCTATGATGACATGCTCCTTTTCTTCAGCAGGCTGCTGTGATGCTGCTGTATAAGACCTTTCTTTAGGCACTTTTTTTAGAGACTTTATAATGTATTCATATTCTTCCTCAGCGAATGTCGTGATTTCGCCCTCCAAGATTTGTGTAATTCGGCTCTCTGTCAATCCTATTGGCAGTGTGCCACCAACATCTATGATAGCTTTGGCATTGCATCCTGTCTGCTTTCCGGCAGCTTTAAGAATATCAATCTTTTTAAGAATATCCACCACACCCTCGCTTGGATAAGGAATAATGTCTCCGGTCTTCTGTTTTTTCTCTGATTCTTTCATTTCTTCTCAAAAAAATTATGTCCTTTTCAAAGCATAATGACTCGAAAGATTTAAGCAATCGTAAAGAAGATTTTGGCTTTTTTTTAAGGCTTTATAAACGGTTTCTATGAAATAATACATTTCAAGGCCATGCGCTCAGATGTGCCTCAAAATATCTCATCAGGACATAATACAATCAACAAAGCTGACACCCGCATTTCTCATCGTGCGGATAAATAGATAAAATTTTACATAAAATACACACCTTCTTAACCTCGCTGTATTATCATATCTATGTGGCAACTAAAAATGATGCAAAGCAGTAAGTCACAAAAAAAAAGAGAAAGACAAAAAGAATGGGGATTCAACAATGTCTTTAAACATAAGAGAAACATTCAATGAAGCCGTGAATGGAGCTGTTCTCTCAGAAACGCTTGAACAAGGGCTAGACCCTTCAACTGTTGAGCGCGAAAGAGAACTAAAGGAGTTCGTTCTTAATCAGGGGCGTAAAGATGTGGAACAAGAGGATTCTAGTGTAATTCTGGATGGTTACGCGCAGGCAAAAGCGACCGAGAAAGCTCTTCAAGAAAAACAAAAGAAAGAACAGCGTAATGTGCAATTCATGCTCGACTTCATGTCTGAGGATATGCGTGAGCTTTATGACGACATTGACAGAGATATTGATGCCTATGCTGCTAGCCGTGAACGTCAGGCTCGATTGAGAGAATATCGTGAAAATGGCGATATAGATGCTTTAAAGGCGATGTTTGTAAAAGATTACGACGAAGATCCAGACGAAGTTAAAAACTGGAGCGCCCAAGACGTTATTGATAAATCCTTTGATCTCGAAGATCAGGAAGAACTCAAACAAGGTGAACTGGTTGAAAGAATTAAACACAATGTCGCGAAATATAAGAAGCATCTGAACGATGATGATGACCTAAGCCCAGAGAAGAAAACACAATATAGGGAAGCACTGGAAAGGCTTGAAAACAAAGCCAATGCCATTGGTCTCAATTTTGATGAGGCGTTTAATACAGCTTGGGAAGACGATCAGGAGAACGATAAACTTTACGATATTGGTCGGGGTGAAGCTGACGATTTCGAAAACTCTTCTGTATCAGAAGCTAAGACTGTCATTAAAGAAGAGTCTATCGTAGCGACTACTGCGCCAACTATGGATTCTGGATGGTAGTGACTAGAGGCTTGCTGAAACGGTCGCCACAGCAGGACCTTCCTCAGGGATTAGCTTAGAATCTCCAAATTCGGCAACATAATCTTTCATAATCTGCGGTATTAAATGCCTTGCCAAATTTGGTGTCAGGTTGTCGCTTCCATCATATTTCCATGTCACGCCATCAATATAAATATTCACATAGCTTTTCGGAGCATAATTACTCTCCTGATATGTGGCTATTATGTTGATAGGCTTGCCGCCGGATTTTTCGGGGGTAGAAAAAGCTTTTGCCATGCCCTTGGCGTAGCGTTCACCACTTATGGGATCATCTTTGGCACGGTAGATGTGAACGGCAATGTGACCATCCCACGAACCTTTCATAGCCGCACCATCACCTTGATGCGCTTTAACAACAGGCGCATTGAGCTTATTCGCAGAGGTTTTTGACGGCTTTTCCGTCTTGGTCGGAGAACTGCTGGCTAAGGTTTGCGCATCGGCATTGTCATTGGCGACCAGCATGAAGGCCGTAGTTATGCCGGCGATCAGTAGTAGTTTACCTTTTTTCATCACAGCCTCCTTCGCGCAGGCGCAATTAACCCAATTGTCAGCTATTAGTTGTATCACTTTAGGGTAGCTTTTACAAGAAATTGATTCCATAACCTTAAAATTTTTAAAAAGCCATACACAAGCAGGTGAAACTTTGTTAAATGTTATGACCTATAGATTCTTATGTATTAAATATGCACTTTTACTTATATACCGAAGATTGACCTGACGAACTCCCATATCAATTGTCTGGTAAAAGAGTTGATGAGTAGAAAGACAATGGCAACCATCAATTTCACCGTCCAATCTGCTAATGCACCAACAGCTTTCCCAATTGCACCCCCGACAAAAGCCAATATAATTGCCCCAATCCACCCCTCTACGTCATAACCAAATACAGCCCCCGATATAAATCCTAAACCAGTCAGCGCCCATTCAAAAAAGCCGATTTTTTCTTCCTCGTCTGCCATATTGTATTCTGTAAATTATTTTGTCCGAAAATTAGATATATTGCGCCACCAGATGGTTTTTTTACGGACGAGAACCCCAGTACAGAGCATTTTTCAGGATAGAGGAGGGGGAATTTACCCTAAAAATCAAAAAATCGAGTCTTTTTGTTTGCAAATATGTCCGAGAATATCTAATAATCGGACAGTTATTATATTGGTAATAAGACGAAAAGCTTCGATTATGTACAAAACAACAATGTCGCTATATAGCCAAGCAGGGCAGCGCAAATACCTTAACCGCGCCGAACGGCTACGTTTTCTTGAAGAAACCCAAAAATGCAGTGCAAAGAAAAAACTTTTCTGCCAGTTGCTCTATTACACAGGTGCACGTATAGCCGAAGTACACAACCTAACAACTGCCAATATTGATATTGCCAATGGTACGGTGGTAATGGAAACGCTCAAAAAACGGCAGCGGGGATTTTACAGGGAATTTCCCCTACCAGACCACTTGTTAAGAGATTTAAGGGAATATGTTGGTAATTATAGATATAGTGACGAAAGTGCAAGTCCCCTTTGGACATTTTCTCTACGCACCGCATCAAGGTATGTTAAAGCCATTATGCATAAGGCAGGTATAACAGGCATCAGGAGTTGCGCCAGAGGACTAAGGCATGGTTTTGCTGTGCATGCCGCCGTAAATAAAGTTGTCCCGATTTCCAAAGTTAAAAAGTATATGGGGCATGCTTCCATAGAAACCACAGCAATATATCTTGATGTTATCGGTGAAGAAGAAAGAGAAATCTTCAGAAGAATCTGGCAACAATAAAAGAAAGGAACGTGCAAATGACCTCTGTACTCACACAAATCCACAACATGGAAGAAGAACTCATTCTAATTGAAGGACTGGTGAAGGCATTGCAACAGATGTTGCCTGTTGACTATGCACAGGATTGCGTGGTGCACACCCTTCAACAAAAGCATAAAGACTTGCACCAAGAGTTTTACAAGCTTTGGGGAACAGTTCTATCAAGTGGACTTTAAATATTTTCAAGAGTTGAATTGAATGCCACATGAAACCAGTTCAAAATCAAGTAACAGATTATTAATTGCCAACCAGGTTCTTCCCGTTAAAACGAGTTTAAATTCTCCATAAGAAAGAAGTGCGATCAAAGCTTTTCCTAACTTCGTTTTTGACATCAAACAATCAGAATAAACGGCATCGTAGAGCTTAAGTTCTTTTGAAAAATCGTTGATGATAGTTAAATGTTTAGGAAATTCCTCGTGAAACCACGCATCAAAATCGGACACGTTTTTATCTTCAAGATATTCGATGAGGTACGAATAGTTATTATCTTCGGGATATTGTTTGTTAGCTTCCTTCAATGTTTTAAGGAGCATTTCTCCCAGTGAATCGGCACCATCTAAAAACTCACCATCGTTAGAGGCTGTGATAAAAATTTTTACTTTCATATTGTAAAAATAGAAAATTTTATATTGTTGATGTTTTGATAAAAGTTTTGTGGCAGAAATTTCGCCAGAATTAAAGAACTGCGCATAAAGGCAGGATATTCCAGTTATGAAACTTTTGCTTTGACTAATGAGATCCAACCCAAACAATATTGGAGGTTGGAAACTGGTTATGATTTTAAGATGACCACCCTTTTAAAGATAATTGATATTCATGGTTTATCGCGCAGCAATTTTTTCACGGCTACTAATATGCATGTGTAATCAACAGCTTACCCTATATCCCTAAAAATAATATGCATACTATGGTAGGAATATGTTCCTTTTTTTCTTGACGTAATACAGGATTTTCTATAACATCCCTGATCTTAATCAAAAAAACAGCAAGTCTTTACAATCTCATGAAAGGAAAGAAACCCAATGAGTAACAGCCTATATTACGGAGAAATCGCCGCTAAAATATCTGCTCACCTTTATCAGAACCCGGATCAAATCATGGAGATAGACCTTATTTTAAGTCAGGAAGATGATAAAAATGATCAGACTTTATGGACTATATGCGCTGATGCCGCGCGCGTATTTGATACTATTGAGGACTTATCTGAAGAACATTTTATCGATTGGCATCAAGCCCTAGATAATTATGCTGATGGACTATTAGATCATCTTCTTCAAGGAGAAACCCCAAATATCATTGACATGGTTTCTATGGCCTCTGAAAGCATTCAAAACACCCTTTAATAAATGAAAATGCTTTAGAGCATTCACCTCACGAAATAAGACCACACATACAGATTAAAACGTATCCCTAATTTTCGAGCTTTTTTAATTGCCCTGCAAAATGGGTGATGCACCCCGGTTTGTGCTGGTTTTGTCCTTGCCCCCTGTCCGTCATGCGGCGGAAATTTTAAACCAACATGAGATGAAAGGAAAATATCATGTCCAATACAACAAAAAGTAAAGTAAACCAAGTAATCGATAATAAAGAGAAACTATTTTCAGATACCAATATTAGTATGAAGACCGGGCATCTGGTTCGAGATGCCGAAATTGTTGGCGATGGAAAATTTGCTAAAATCAGAATTGCCTCCAATAAGCAATATTTAAGTTCCCAAGATGAAGGCGTAATTGAAACCAAAACAAATTACTTCGATAGCCTTGTTTCAAGCAATTTGACAAAAGCTTTTGAAACGGCGAAAGAGCTTAAAAAAGGTGACTGGGTTTATCTTAAAGGTGAAGACAGCACCAGATCCGTTGATACGCCCGAAGGCTTTAAGGAAACGGCTTCAACCATATTTGCTTATAAGGTGGTCTTGAAGAAAAAAAAGATCAATGAGGCTTCAAGTCAAACTCCTGATAAGCCAGAAGCTCCCACAAATGAACCATCAGCCGCTTAACCCATCCCTCAACTAAGGGGGAGATTTGCAATTTCCCCCTCCTTTTTTTGGAGCCTACTCAATGTCAAAGCGCAAAAGCATAATCCCGAAAACTACAAATTCCAGAAGGCTTTCTAACAAATTTGAGGAAGTCCAATTGATCTATCGAAATAAAACCAAAGCTAAAGACCGCCCAAATATTACCAGCCCAGATGCAGCTTATAAAATATTGCTTGATAGCTGGGATAAGGATCAAATCAGTCTTCTTGAAGAAGCTAAAATATTGCTCCTTGATAACAGTTTAAAACTCATGTCCATCGCCTCAGTCTCCAAAGGTGGTTTAACCGGAACGGTTGTTGATCCCAGAATTGTTTTTGCAATCGCTTTAAAACGAAGAGCGAGCTGCTTTATACTTTGTCACAATCATCCTACAGGCAACTTAAAACCGAGCGAAAGTGATCTTTCATTAACCAAGAAATTTGTTGAAGCCGGAAAACTACTCAATATCAATGTTCAGGATCATTTGATTATTACCCAAAATAACTATCTCTCATTGGCCAATGAAGGATTAATCGATCCCCCATGAGATATAAAATTGAGTTTTCCCGTTTCAAACATGAAATCAATTTTATCCAATACGCCCAGAGCTTAGGGTATGAAATAGACCAGAAAAAAACTACACGTCGTTCAGTTGCGATGTATCAAGGACATTCAGACAAAATCATTGTCTCAAAGAAGAATGGCACATGGATTTATTTTTCGGTCTATGACCAGTGCGATAACGGCACCATCATTGATTTCATTCAAAACAGAAGCCAAAAATCTTTACTTGAAACAGGTAAAGAGCTTCAGTTGTGGATGGACGGATTTGTTGAACAATCACTGTCCAGTCCCTCAATCAATTTAAGTGATGATACAACATACGATCCGGCTCGTATTAAAAAACTGTTTAATTATTACAGCCTCGCCCGCAATCATGCCTATCTAAAAAACAGGGGCATTACACAGCAGGTGTTAAAATCTTCCCGTTTCGCAGATCGGGTATTTCAGGATAAATACAAAAATGCTGTATTTCCGCATTTCAAAAACGGACAAGCCTGCGGTTTGGAACTGAAAGGTGAAAACATATCCCTATTCGTCCGGGGCAGCGAAAAAACCTTATGGCGGTCAAACATCTTCAAAAGTGATGATTGTCTGGTCATAGCCGAAGCCCCTATTGATGCGATAAGCTATCAAATTCTTCACAATCTAAGCACAGCCTTTTATGTAGCTACAAGTGGAGGCTTCTCTAAAAACCAATCAGATATGATTAAGAGCTTTATTGAAGATTTTAACCAATTTAAGGAAATCACTATCGCTACGGATAACAATGCGGGCGGTGACCAAATCACCGAGCGGTTATATCGTATCATTCAGGAAACAAAATTTAACGGTCATATCAAAAGGCATAGCCCAGACCAAAGCGGGCAAGACTGGAACGATGTTTTGAAGAACCAGCTTAGTATTTAAGCATTCACCTTGCAGGTGAATAAGTAATGATATGCATCGCCCTGCGATGCATGGAACCCGTAAACCAGATTACTTCAAAATCGTGGACGCCTACCGGCTGTTTGTCAAACAACATCCGCCGTAAGTCATTCCAAGGCAGGAAACCTGCCGGAATGCCTAACGGACTCCCGTGAAATCATTTGACAAATCCACGAATTTTAAAGCGAGCCGTCACACCCGCTAATCGCGGGTTTTGTTGTGACGCTCGCCGCTGGGCAAGGGTTCATGCAGGCGGGGCTAATTGCCCTTCGGTCAATTTTTTAAGAAAGGATTAAATAATGACCAATGATGCACAAAATTCAAGCAATAGCCATCATGTTATGTGAAAAACTTTGTTTATTGAAGCCTTAAAGCCTGACGTATTTCAAAACGTTCAACCGGAGGATAAAATCATGAAAACCAACCGTGATATTTATCAAGAAGTAACAAATAAAATAATACGCCTTTTGGATCGCATTGGTGAAAATGGGTGGCAAGCTCCCTTTGCCGGATTAGCAGCTCAAGGCTTACCCAAAAATCCTACAACGGAGAATTTTTATCAAGGCATTAATATTCCTTCTCTATGGTGTGACCAGCAAGAGAAAGGCTTTACTTCCAATCAATGGGCAACATTTGTGCAATGGAAGAAAAAAGGTGCACAGGTACATAAAGGTGAAAAAGGTAGTCCCATTGTTTTTTATAAACCCTTGTTGAAGGTCGAAGAAAATGACAAAGGCGAAGAACAAGAAACCTACATTCCAATATTGCAGCTTTACACTGTATTTAACGCCAATCAGGTTGATGGTTATGAGCATAATGAGCAAGGAACATTAAACGAAATTGACTTTGTTCAACGCTTAAAAGCAGTCGATGACTTTTGCACGAATACTGGCGCAGATATTCGTCATGGTGGGGCTGGAGCTTACTATAACCGTTCTGGCGATTATATAAATATTCCTGAAACTATCGCCTTTGTTGATACGGATAAATCTACAGCTACAGAAAATTATTATGCAACGCTTTTGCATGAGCTGACGCACTGGACAGGTGCACCACATAGGCTTGACCGAGATAAAGCAAAAACTAAATCCGAGAAAAGTAAATACGCATTTGAAGAATTAGTCGCTGATTTAGGTGCAGCATTCATGTGTGCACAATTAAATATTGTACCCACACCCCGCGAAGATCACGCCCATTACATTAAAAACTGGCTTGCAGCTTTGCGGAATGACAAGAAATTCATTTTCAAAGCCGCTGCACAAGCAGCTAAAGCCGCAGAATATATGAACAACCTGCAAGGAAATGAGCCATGACATGGGAAGAAACAATCCAATGGGCGGTTGACGAGCTTACCAAGATCTTATCACGCAAACCTGAAACCCTTCAAGATTGGCACAGCCTTGTAAACGACTTGGGCGCAATCCGCACCAGACTTGAACTTTTACTTTTAACGAAACCCTGACCATTGAAAGGAAAATCAAATGACACAGGAAAACCAAACACAACAATCAATACCTCTAAATAAACTGACCGTAGCTCCTGAAAACTCACGTAAAACCAATGTTACAGCAAGGCAGGATGAGCTTAAAGCCTCCCTTATGAGCTACGGGTTGCTTCAACCCCTGCTCGTCCGCCCTTCAGATAAAAAAGGGCATTTCTTTGTCGTAGATGGTCAAAGAAGGTTTTTAGCATTAAAAGCCCTTGTCAAAGACAAAGCACTAAAATCAACATATTCGGTTAAATGTGAACAGGTAAACCCTGATATAGCGCAAGAACTTTCGTTGACGGCAAATGTCCAATCCCAAACCATGCACCCTGCGGATCAATTTGAGGCGTTTTTTGCATTGAACCAAAATGATATTTCAACAGGGGATATTGCCGCACGCTTTGGCGTTTCGGAAAAAATCGTAAAACAAAGGTTAAAGCTGGCCAGCGTTTCACCAAAACTTCTTGAACTATACAGGCAAGGCGAAATGTCCCTTGAACACTTGGAAGCCTTTACCTTGTGCAACGATCATGAAAAGCAGGAAACTGTATGGTCACAATTGAACCACTGGCAAAAAAAATCACGCCAGATTAAGGCGATCCTGACAGAACAGAAGATAAGTTCAGAAGATCCCCGTATTAAATTTATTACCCTTGCAGCCTATAAGAAAGCGGGTGGTCAGCTAGAGCGTGACCTTTTTTCAGAAGAGAGTTACCTCACGAACATCGAACTTGTTGAAAAACTCCTCAGAGATAAAATTATAGAAGCAGCCAAAGAGGTCGAAGCGGAAGGCTGGGCTTTTGTTGAAGTTTCACCCGAATATGAAATGGAGTTTACCCAACAATATGGGCATATATGGCCTGAACCAGTCGAATTAAGCAAAAAAGATGCTGAAAGGCTTAAGACCATTGAAAATGAAATCGAACATCTTGAAGACATTTATAACGATGCCGAAAATCAGGATGAACTTGATAAGAAACTGGATGCCCTTGAAATCGAACAAGAGCAACTGGTCGCAAAAACAGAAGCATTCACAGATATGCAAAAAGCAAAAGCCGGAGCTTATGTGTCCTATCGTCATGGTGAAATTCATATCTCGCGCGGTCTTGTAGAAAAAAAGGGCTTGACAAGTGACCATAAGAAAGAGCCAAAACCGAAAAAGGTTATTTCTGATAAATTACTGGAACGCCTGACGGCTCATAAAACCCTTGCCTTGCAAGACGCTTTGAGTAGTTCACCGCAAATAGCGTTTGACCTGATGCTTACCGAAATGGTTCATGAAACTTTTTCGACCTATTTAAGTACGCATTTTTCATGCTTTCACCTGCATATGGATTCGGTAAGTTTTCCCAGTGATGATGAAAGCCTCGAAAAAAATATTGCGGCTGTAAAAAGGGAACAAGCCCTAGAGAACTGGGCGGCTAACCTTCAACTCAATGATGAAACAACGCTCTACGATGCTATCTCATCCATGAAGAAAGATCAAAAAATGAAATTGCTGGCTTTTTGTTTTGCAGGCTCTCTGGATGCAGTCCAGCACCCCAAGACGCATGTTTCTCAAAACAAGCAAGATATGATCGATGGACTGGCTGATCTGCTTCAACTGGATATGACACAATACTGGAAGCCTAGCGCCAAGCTTTACTTTAACCATATTGCAAAAGACAATATCTTGAATGCGGTAAAGGAAGTGAAAGGTTTAGAAGTGGCAGATGCACTCAAAAAGCTTAAAAAAGGCGACTTGGCGATAGCAGCAGAAAAGCGTCTTGAAGATAGCAACTGGCTTCCCGAACCACTACGCATAGGTGTTCACAGTCCAGAGTTGACTTGACTAAACTGATATTCACAACCACTTGATTAGACCTAAATAGGGTGGTGCTTAGTAGCTTTAATGAGCATCACCTTATTGCTTTTCAGATCAGATAGACAGCCCTATTCGATAGTTGCTACTTATTACCGACTTTAGCTTTCGGGATTAATCCTATTAGAACTTGCTTTTATTAGTGCCATCTAACCCTTTCGCGCTGTTTGTATTAATTAATAATTCAGGAATATGCCAGCCCCATTCCCTTTTACGGAACGCCCCCCGTAAACGGGTTCCTACGGACTCCAGATAAAAATTTCCCCGGCCTAACGGCCTTCCTCGCGCAAAACAAATTTTTATCTTCCGGGCATGTAAAAGGGCCTGCGCCCGGCAGTTTTATTCCTGTCATTAACACAAACACGAAAGGAATGAAACGATGGCTAATAAAACACAAAACCCAAATAAAGGAAGAAAACCAGATTGGAGAACCGTTCAGGAAAAAGCTTATTACCGCACAGGACCAAATGGTCAACAAATCCGATGTTCCCAAACAATTGAACTTGCAGTTGGCTGGAATGAGATCGGCCAAGAAAGCGGAGTACCTTATATTTCATGGGCAGACACTGTAGTCCCTGTTTTCCCAGATGTAGATGGTCGCATAGTCAGACGGACTTTTCAAATCGTCCATGACGAAAAGAAATAACTGAATGGGGCAAGGTTCGAAGCCTTGCCCCATTTTTCCCCTCTTTATGAGCACAGCATTCAAACTTTCCGGAGTAATAACTTATGACCAACCACTTTAACGACCTTGTTAAAACCCTTAACCAGTTAGGTCGCAAACATGACCTTGCAAAAGTATTTAACGACCTTTTGACAATGGGTATTTGCTCATTCCACCGCACCAATATTCTAAGCCGCCTACAAGAAAAAGATGAGGCAAATGAAGCCCTGTACATGGAAACGATTAAACCTTATGAGCGTGAAGATTTAGATATTTTTGCCGCCGCTTTAGGTATCCTTCAGCTCAATGTTCTGGATGATCCATATTCAGACCTCTTAGGTGAATTTTTCATGCAGCACATCACCAAAGGGCAAAATGGTCAGTATTTTACTCCTCCTCATATTTGTGAGTTGATGGCTGAAATGCAATGCGGAAATTTAGAAGATGAAGGAAACAGGATTTTAGACCCAGCCTGTGGATCAGCCCGTATGCTACTCAGTGCAGCAAAAATTAATCACCGTAATTATTTCTTTGGTGCTGATAACAGTAATAGCTGCGCCAAAATGGCAACGCTCAATTTTTTCCTGAATGGTTTAAACGGTGAAGTTGCGTGGATGAACAGTCTTACCATGGAATGGTATGGAGGCTGGAAAATTAATTCGAACGGTCTTGGTATACTTCCCATCGAAAAAGAGCAATCTGAAATCTGGACAGATGCACCACCCAAAAAGAAAACCGAACAACAACTCAGCCTGTTTTAGCCGTTGAATAAAATCAATGGATCATTAGTTTATCAGCCAATAAATTTACACTTTCAACATTTGAAGTTTTCTTAAATCGTTAGCCTTCGATTTTTGACGCATCATTTGTTTTTTTATCCTTACAACGCCTTTGTGTTATGTTAATATAAAATATACAGACATTACGTCTAAGAGGGTTAAACCTCTTGTAAAACAATGGTTCAATGCCCCTTTCTTGAACCGAATATGCACCACCGCTCACAGAACAAAACGACAACATTTTCTTGACAAATCTAGTGCGTAGGAATATAATCCTTTTCCAATCAAAAAGGAGAGAAACTAGAGATATGAGAGAGCCGACTCTTGATGAAATAATCAATGCCCGTGACAGATGTGCAAAGATAATTTCTCTTTATGGAGACCGCTATTTACCCATTTTTGAGCGTTTGGATAACGAGATTTCAACACGACAAAAAAAACGAATGTTACTTGAGAAAGCTGTTAGTATAGGAAACAGTTTTGGCACACATAATGGTACACAAAACGGTACACAAATTGAGTTTTTAATTTTACGAATAACAAAAAATTTTAATAAAATCAGTGTATTGTAAACTTTAAAATAACCTCCAGAATCCCTTCACTCGCTCCAGGGTTTTCCCTTTCCCAAGAATCGCAACACCCATCAAAGCATTGATATTGCTGCAGAACCCATGTTTTGTTGACTTTTGGATAAAAAACATTTATCCTGAAACGGTACACAAAATGGCACACAAATCGATACACGAGAGCAGATTAAATGTCTCCAAATTATCTGGTAAAAGTAGGTGACTGTTATAGATATAGACGCAGAGTACCAGCCGAAGTTGCTCATCTTGACCCTCGTAAAGAAGTCAAGATTTCACTCAAAACGAGAGACCTTAAAACAGCTCAAATCAAAGCCAATATCTTCAATGATCAAATAGAAAGCTTTTGGAAGTCTCTAATTCACTCAAATAATTTGAAAGATTTTGACCAAAAATATGTTGCGGCGGTTCAACTCGCTAAATCTTACGGATTTGCATATAAAACATCTGAGCAGGTAGCATCCTCTGCATTGTCAGAAATTACCGAAAGATTATCAAAGACAGAAAATAATACTTTTGGTGAATCCAAGAAAGTAAATACTGAAGCTCTACTGGGAGGCATAGACAAGCCTAAAATTCCATTGACTAATTGTTGGGAGCTTTTTGAGAGGCTAGTTCATGCTCGCCTAGCAAATAAATCAGAGGAGCAAATTAGAAAATGGAAGAACGTAAGAAAGCTGGCGATCAATAATTTTATTAGTGTTACAACAGTTGAGCATCTCGATGAGGTTTCACGATCAGAGATACTAAAATTCTGGAATTGGCTAAATGATCGTATTAGAGACGGCTTAAAAGCCAATACAGCAAACAAACAGTTATCGTTTTTAAAAGACATCCTTAAAACGGTCTCAACCAAGAACGAAATTGACCTTGATATTGGGGTATTATTTGCTGAAACGTTTTTTAAGCAAACGACTAACAGCCGGACTCCATTTGAGGCGAAGTATGTGCAGGAGGTTCTTCTTCCAGCAATCAAAACCCTAAATGAGAGGGATAGATACGGATTTTGGGCTATCGCAGATACGGGGATGAGGCAAACGGAGCTTTTTGGATTAGCACCTGATGATATTTTTCTGGATGAGAAAGTCCCTTATATCTGGATTAGACCCAGAAAAGGCTACACTCTTAAGACTAAAGATTCAGAGAGAAAGATTCCTTTAGTAGGATCGGCTCTTATTACCTTCCAAAAATTTCCCAAAGGATTTAGCCATCTTGGCAATGCTGAATGTTTCTCCGCTTCAGTTAACAATTTTCTTACTGAAAATAATCTAAGACCTACAAAAGATCACACTGCATATTCCTTAAGGCACACATTCAAAGACCGGCTTAGAGACTATGGAGAAATGGGAGCACCTGAAGAAATTATCGATGAATTAATGGGACATAAGAAGCCGGGCGTTAATTATGGGAGAGGGCACAAGCTGGAAACAAAACATAGAATCTTATCAGAAATAGCGTACAAAATTTAATGCAGATGGCTTGTTGCTTTGAATAGTACTCTTCTTTCTTTCTACTTATTCAATCTCTCTTCCCGTTTGAGAAAAGTTGGTCTTTCAAGTCCTTGCTTTTTAACATAGGCTTCCAGAGCCTCTCTTGTTATAAACCTTGTGTACCCTACTCCTTGGTAACTTATCTGCCGTGCTTCAAGAAGTCCGCTATCCACCGCATTGTGCAGATTACTTTTGGTTAATTCTATATCCCTTGTCATCGCAGTGAAATGTGCCTGAATGCTAGGAGGTTCTTTTTCATGCCAAAGAAAGGCGAGTTCATAAACCATCCATTCATCTTTTTCATCGTCCTTTTTGAAATCTGCATTCGGTAGTTCGACGACCACAGGAATGGGTTTATTTGGTCGTGATTGACCATGTTTGCCTTGATTTTCATCTGCTTTTAAAGTTGGTTTAGGGGAGGTATCTAAATTTTTTATCCCCCTTTTATATAAAGCCCAAGTTGCAACCTGTCCGTTTGTTGCATAATGAACAATGGAATTTATAATTTTTTCGGAACAAGAAATTTCTTCCCTACCTTTTCGCAAATGTTGCCGATAGGTATATAAAACACGGTCTCCACTTACCCCATACGAAGAAACATTTTCAATTAGTTTATTATTCTTCACATAGTGAATGATGGCTTCTTGGATATCGAGTAGGTCACTTCTCTCTAACTGGATAAACTCTTGATTATAGCCATATGTTTGTACTGCTTCATTGAGCAACATTACAAACCATTCCCGTTCTTGATTCTTGATTTTCATATTTCTACATATCTGAAACATTACGAATGTAAAAACAATGTCAGAACATTGCAAAAACAATGCACAAGCAATGTTAACTCCAGCTTTGTATCAGCCCTTAAGTTTGCCCCAAGTAATAATCAAAAAATCATGTGAATTATGAAGAATACTTCTCCTGATAATCCGCTTCAAAACCACAAGAGAACTCCGGTCTCCAATGATGAGTTCATCGAGAACTGGATTAGTAAAGCTCGGAAGTGGAAACGTGACGGAATCCCTTTAGAGGTTGCTTTGGAAAACGTGAAGTTTGAGTTTGAGACAATGAGACTCGAAGTCAACGGCCACTATCATCAGCACATCCAAAAAAACACTTCCTATTGGGATGAAGACAAAGCCCAAGTTGAAGACATCAAGTCTCGCTATGAACATTTTGTAAACAGCGAGATGGCAACGCTCTCTGAACAAAAATTTGCGATTGTCGATAACCTTCTATCCCGATTGAATGCTCTGAAATCCCACATCGTTGAAATGAAAAACTTCATGCAGAACATTAAAAATTAGCTTATGAAACCGAAAAAAATCTTATCGATTATTCTTGAACCGGTAGTTTCGAGATGGGCTGAGTTAATAATTTTCATCATGCTCTTTGCTGTGGATGTGAATTTGATAAAGCCACTCTACATACACGTTTTCGAAATGCCTGCACAACTAGCCACATGTCTTTCGGCAGGGATGGCAATTCTCTATGCTTTAATCGCCAGAGTTTGTGCAAAACTTCTGGCAAGAAAGCAGTTTCTAAATGCAGCAATTGGTTTTTGCATCTTCCTATTCCTTATGGTGTTTTCATTTGTCGGGCAAGACATTGCAGCAAGTATAATGGCTGAAGATCCTTTAATGCTGATTGCCAATGAACAACCCAATGAACAGGTGCAATCGGTACAATCGAAAAGACACTACATTACTGTTGGACTGACTATCTCGCTTTTTTCACTTGCGGTTTTTATCGGCTACGTCATTGCCCTTTCCGTTGAAAATGTGAAGGGTGCAAAAAGAGAAATAACGATGTCCTCTATTGCACGATGGTTGCAGCAAAAAACCACAATACTACAAGGCAAGCATGACCGTGCTTCGGCTAAACTTACAGCTATTGCAGAGGAAAAGGTCAATACAAGAATTGAGCAGCTTCAATCAAACCTAAGTGAATATCAACGTATAGACGACCAGCTAAAGGGAGAAATGAACTATCAGCTCCAACAACTGGATATCCTGTATAACCAGACTGTTTCGATGGTTAATGCTGTCTACAATAAAAAATCATTCATTCAAAAAATAATCTCATGGAAAAAAAGCATTGCAAATTAGGACGCAGCACCAAAGGTGCTGCCCTTTTCGTAATTTTATTTAGTCTCTCAATGCATTTTAGCTACGCCCAGCAAGTCAATCTTGGCTTCTTACGGGACGTGTCAATTAGCTCAGGTGCAGAGTTTAATTCCAAACAAGCCTTCCTGAATGTCATTGGCATGGTGGATATTAAAGATGCCAAAGTTGGCTTGAATTTATACACCTGTGTAATCGGAGAACCTGGCATTC
Organism: Prolixibacteraceae bacterium; assembly: GCA_028282195.1. Classification (GTDB taxonomy): domain Bacteria; phylum Bacteroidota; class Bacteroidia; order Bacteroidales; family Prolixibacteraceae; genus Sunxiuqinia. The sequence goes on along the minus strand of JANQII010000330.1, from coordinate 29,801 downwards.
CACGCGTAAATGAAGCGGTACTCCCAAAGTCCGAGGGGCGATTTACACCGCCATCTGTGCGCAGAAAGAGCCTTTCCGCTTTCATTCGGAAAGGATTGGTAAATTTTGAAGCTCTTAACCAAGTTTGTGATGACTCGCGCACCGAGATTCTGCGTTCTCTGGTAGCACTGGTTGACCAATTTGAGACTGGTGCGGATCGCACAATATTGATTGTGGAGTCAGATTTTATTTCCAGCGGTCATGTTGCCGATTTCATCAAATACAAAAATCGACCTTCAGATTTAATGAGGGATTTTGACAAGATCATTTCGGCTTTTAGAAAAGACGGTGAATTACCCGACTTATCAGGTTTTGAGGTCGTGATGAGAATAACTGGCGACAGCCAACTCGCCTTATGGTCAGCACGTTGGTGGGAAAAAGCCTTGTATTTGTTTGGAGCCTCTACAGTAAAGATGGAAGCAGCGTTTTAGCTGCTTCCCTTCCCCAAAAATAAATAAATAACCTTAATCCATTATAAAATGAAATTATCAAGTTCTAATCGTAACATCCGAAAGAAAATCGCTCCCCGCATGGGCGATACGGAAGTAATCAATGGCTTTTTTAACAGTCCTTTCTGGCGGTTGGTACGCCGAAAACCGATAGCAGCGATAGTTTTTCTTATAAGGCAAATGTTTAAGGCACACGCAGCTACCATGGCTTACCTGTTCACTACCGTGAAAGCTACAACTCCGGGATTATTGATGAGCGGAATCCTTCTGACAGCAGCCGGAGCAACCCTGATACTATTGTATAACAGTATTCATGTATGGGGGTTTTTTGAAACCCTGTTTTCCTTTTCACTACCGGACTTATCGGTTTGGAAGACACATTGGGATTGGGAGAAGGTCTATCAGTTCACTTTCGAGGACGTGAACTCACATTTTTTAGTGGGCTTCAATATATGTTTTATCTGTGTTTCACTGTTCCATACTTTGCGCAATTGGTTTGGTTTTGGACCAGAGAAATCGACCCACCGTGGAACATCCTATTTTTATTTGCTATGCAAAAAACTGTTTTCAAAATATGTAACGGTTGGGGAGTTCTTTATAAATCTAATTGAAACCGCCGGAGCAATTGCCCTGGGCGTATATCTCATCCGTTCCGGGTTTGATGCCTATTTTGGATATTTCCTTATCGGGATAGCGAGCCACGAAATGATCATTTTGATTAAAGAAAAGTCGGTGCAGTTACACAATCAACCCTTTCTGGATTAATGAAATCTTTGATCACCACATATCATTTTGTGCTGGACAAATTAGGAATAAATGTCTATAAGGGGTGCGCAATAGCATTGAGCCTTTTTATGGCTCTGCTGCCCCTAAATCCCCTTCATTTTAACAAACAAAAAATAGCGCCTATGTTGACAATCAATGTTTCGCATAGTGCCGAAGGCGCTAGGCAATATTTCAAAGAAGGTCTGTCCAAAGAAGGTAATTACTACCTTGATCAACAGATCAAAGCATTCTGGGCTGGCAAGACCAGTAAAAGGCTTGGGCTTGAAGGCAAGGAAGTCACTGAGCAGGATTTTACTCGTCTGGTCAATAATCGCCATCCTTACTCGAATGAGAAGCTAACACCGCGTGATGCGGAAAATCGTAGAGCAATGGTCGATCTAACATTCAGTGCGCCAAAGGACTTCTCATTGCTCTATGCCTTCACGCAATCGCCTGAATTACTGGAAATCCACCGTAATGCCTGTCAAACGGCTATGCAGGAAGTAGAAAAGCTGATGTATACCCAAAATAACTCGCGCTATGCCAGAGGGTACACATATACAGGGAATATAATTTATTCGGGCTTCGAGCACCATTTGAGCCGTCCTGTGGAGGTTGAACATAACGGTCAGAAATTGCAAATCGCAGAGCCTAATTTGCATACGCATTGTACGGCTATGAATGTGACCTGGAATGAAAAAACGGGTCATTATCACGCCCTGGAAATTTACAATGCTCATATGAACTCGGACTATATCCGGTCTGTCTATCACTCAACCTTGGCGATTGGTCTTGAAAAAGCCGGTTATCAAACAGGGCGCGATGGAAACTTTGTAAGAATAGCCGGTATACCCCGTGATGTGATTGAACGTTTTTCTTCAAGGACTCAGGAGATCAACCGTATCGCTGAGGAAAAAGGCTTGTCAGCTTTGGAGAAAGGTGAACTCGGCGCAAAAACAAGGCTCAATAAATCTGCTTTATCGCTGTCGGATAAAGAACTTTTACAGCATTGGGAAAGCCGTTTAAGTCCAGAGGAATTAAGACAACTCACAAGTTTAAAAGGCAAGCGGTTTGAAAAGCCTGCACCAATCCCTGTTAAAGAAGCGGTTGACAGGTCTTTGGAGCATTTTTTCGAAAGACATTCAGCGATTAACGAAAAAAAAGTTATCGCCGAAGCCCTGCGGCTTGGTTACGGGCATTTAACCCATGATAAGGTCAGTGCTGAACTCAACTCGCGCGAAAATATACTTCGTTCCGAACGGGACACAATAAGCTACATAACTACCAGTGAAATGGTTAGGCAGGAAAATCATATGATTGCCCGCGCCGTTGAAGGTAAAGGTAAGTCCCCTGCTCTGAATAAAGACTATGAACCCAAACTTGATTTTCTGAATGACCAGCAAAATAAAGCCATCAAAGATATTCTTGGGTCGTATGACCAAACTGTAATATTGCGGGGCGCGGCAGGTGTTGGGAAAACTACACTCCTCACAGAAATAAAAAAAGGTGCGGCGCAGTCGCAAAAGCCTTTATTTGCAGTCGCTCCCAGCACTCAGGCTGTAGAGGTTTTGCGGGAAAAAGGCTTTGAAGCTGATACCATTGCCGGACTTTTGCATTCTCAAAAAAAGCAGGAAAACCTTCAGGACAAAGTTCTTTTGATAGAAGAAGCGGGCATGGTGGGAACTCAGGATATGACCGCATTGCTGGACTTGGCAGAAAAACATAAATCGGCAAAAACTATCCTGAGCGGCGATTCAAAGCAGCATTCCAGCCCTGCTTACGGAGATGCCCTTCGCATATTGGAGACACAAGGGAATATACAGGTTTCTAACGTTGACAAGATTGTTCGTCAGAAGCCCGAACAATACCGCTCTGCAATTGAGGATCTGGCGAATGGTAAAACTTTAAAAGGGTTTCAAAAGCTGGACAAACAAGGCGCAGTAAAAGAAATAGTCGAGCATGATGAGCGCCTTGATAGATTAGCAGAGGACTATATTAAAACCCTGGAGCAAAAACAATCGTCATTAATCGTTTCTCCAACCCATTTAGAAGGCGATAAAATCAATGAGATCGTTCGTGAAAAGCTCAAAGAGAAGAGGATAATTCGTGGTGAAGAAAAAAGTTTTGAAACCCTCAAGGATTTGTCCCTGACCGATGCACAAAAGAAAGACGCTTTAACTTATCAGAAAGGTCAGGTCATTCGATATGCAAAAAATTCCAAAGGTGGCTTCAAGGCAGGTTCACATTATGAAGTAACCGATGTTTTAAAGGATAATCAGGTTAAGGTTCGTGACCTTAAGACAGGGAGGGAAGCGTTTTTACCTTATGAAACACCTGAACATTATGCCGTTCACACAAAGCAGGACATCAACTTAGCCCAAGGGGATCGTATTCGCCTGACAAATAACGCCACGTCTTTGGAAGGCACAAAAATGAGTAACGGCACCAATTATGAAGTCATGGGATTTACCAAACGGGGCATTCGGTTAAGCAATAACAAACACATTCCCAATGATCTCTACCACCTGAAATACAGCCATTGCGAAACAAGCCACGCCTCACAGGGAAAAGACGCTCAAAAAATAATCATTTCAATGAGCAGTATGTCTTATGCGGCAACGAATGACAAAGCCTTCTATGTTTCATCGTCAAGAGGCGTAAAGGAAATAGCTATTTACTGTGATGATAAAAACGAGCTGAAGAAAGCCATTCAGCGATCCGGTGAAAGGTTAACAGCCCGTGAGGTGGCATTTGATCATCAAAAGCGAATGATGATGCAGCGTAAACAGCGTGAACATTATAATTCAATAATCAAAAACAAAGAGTACAATGAACGAATTGCGAAGAGAGAGAAAACTTTTGCGAGGGTCGTTTCCCAAGACTTATCAAGAGGTTAAAGGTGAACATCAATCCATCTCTGATTTGAGTAAGCAAAAGGCATCTGTACAGCTTTTTGCTGTGACTTCCCATGATGAGTCCGTGTCAAGGTTCAAGCTCCTAACACATGGTGGGCTGGAAGTATATTCAGTACCCTACTCGTTGCTTCCTCTCTTTGTGTTGTCTGAAAACAAGGTTCTAAAAATTATCACCCATGATATTCAGGCAACCCTTTATGGACGAAATTTGGATGTCATTGAAGAAGCTCTTTCAGATGGAAATCTCAAATGGGTCAAACAGTCTCCCGGAAAAGATGACGGCATATCTCAGGTTTTTATTGAACGGATAGAGATTCAATTAAATGAAGATTAAGGACTTTAAAAATGAATAATAATGAAAGGATCAGAAGCAAAAAAGCCAAAAGGACAGGATAAGGAAAATCATTTAGCGCCATCAAAGATTGAGGATTATTACAATCCGGTAAAAGCCACAGAGCGTAAGCATAATTTATCGGATAAAGAAGTGCAGGACAAACTTCATGTTTATAGCCGAGCCAGCAATAGAACAGATCGGTTCTTCGCAATACAAAAATTAATTGAAAAGCATAAGTCAGAGGTTGGCAAACTCAATGATAACCGCATTAAGCAGGATTTAAACTATGCCTCCGGGCAGCGTTTGGGATTGCAGCAAACCCGGCATGAGTTAATCAAAGAGGATCGAGGGTGGGCTGACCAAGAAAAAAACAATAGGGTATTGAAAGAAGGCAAGGAAGAATACGACAAAAACGGGCTTAAGAAAACATTCAGCCATGAGAAATTGGGTATGAGGCATGACTTCAATATCAAAAAAGATAAGGACTTAGACATGGATATGGATAGATAACGGGTAGGGAAAAAATATGGGGATATGGGGGAGTTTGATTCTCCTTTCCCAACAGCATTATAAGAACAATAAAAATTACAGTAATGGGATTATTTCAAACAAAAACGAACAGGGAAAAATGGGAAAAGCAATTAGACAAAGTTTTATACAAAGTGCCGGGAACGGATACCAAAATCACATGGGCTGACGCGTGCGAAGGGACAGCCTCTTTTGGTGGTACAGGAAGTGGAAAAACCTCAGGACCGGGAAAATACATTGCAAAGGCAATGTTAAAGGCAGGCTGGGGCATTCTGGTTATTGCTGCGAAAGTCGATGATAAAAGCCGCTGGATAAAACTTGTTGAAGAATGCGGCAGAAGTAAAGACTTGGTTGTGTTTGATAAAGCCAGTGATTTTAAATTCTCCTATCTTCAATATGAAATGACCCGCCCCGGAGAAGGCAGCGGAGATATATATAACGCCAATAAAGTTCTTCTTAGCCTCAACAAACTGGCACAAAATTATGAAGCTGATGGAGGGGGTAAGAATGATGAGGAGTTTTGGAAATTTTCACTTGAACGTTTGGTTAGTAAAGAAATAACCACACTTGAACTGGCTGGTGAAGAAGTAAGCATAAATAATATGTGCAAACTTGTATCAGAAGCATTTTTGAAAGAAGAGGCTGAGCATTTCGACAATCTTCTAAAAACTGCATATTCCCCTGAAAATATTGATCCGGCAAAGCGCAATGAAGCCATTGAGAAATTAGAGGACATGCTTACCTCTAACTACTTTGCATGGGTTCTTTACAAAATTCAATCGACCAAATTTGAAAGCGAAGAGCAGCAGGAGGAAACTGGTGAGACATTAGAATATTGGCTCAAACAGTTTTCAAGGCTATCTGAACGAACGCGCAGCATCATTGTTGAATCCTTTATGGGTATTACCCATCACTTTTCAAACAGGGGCATTTTGAAAAAACAATTTTCTAAAGGTTTAAGCCCTGAAGTAATACCTGAGAATATTATAGCCGGGAACAAAATATTGGTGCTGGATTTCAATTTAAAAGAGTTCCGCCGGGCAGGTGTTTTAGCCAGTATCATCTACAAAACAGCTTTCCAGCAAGCTATCGAACGTCGTAATATCGACAAAGAAAAAGATGCCAAACCTTTCTGTCTGTTTCTTGATGAGTATCAAAACTACTGTAACCCACAAATGGATGTGTCCGTGCAAGCTACTGCGCGCTCGTCTGGCTTAGCAACGGTTATCCTTACACAAAATATAAATGGTCTTATTCATGCGATGGGAGATAGAAATCCGCAAGCTGCCGTCAAAAGTTTGCTTGGTAATTTCAACTTGAAATATTTTGGATCAAATAGCGACTCCGACACCAATAAATATGCTTCTGAAATGGTGGGACAACACTTGGTCGATATGAATAATATAACCATCAGCAAAGGGCACAAATACAGAAAAACAAAGAACCAGCAATTAATGAACCGTGTTTTGCCTTCCGAAATCACCACCTTCAAAACTGGGCGAAGAGAAAATAATTACAAGGTCGAAACGCTGGTTTTCAAAGCTGGGAAAACATGGGGATCTGAAAAAAACAACCATGCCATGGTGGAATTTGACCAGAGGAAATGACCGCCAAAGGGCTATTATGCCCTTTGATGACTGATAAAGCCGTTTAAAGGCTCTGACAAACCAATAATAGATAATCATTTAAAATCTGGGGACATGAAAATAGATAATACAAGAAAAGGTCTGACCAGAGATTTTATATCCCTGATCATGAAGGATATGAGGAATATTGAGAAACAGGAAGATTTCATACGAAGTTCCGTTGATTATTCCGGCTCTAAGCATCAAAACATACATAATAAGATCAAGTATCTACTGGCTGTCAAAGAAGTCATGCATCAACTCAATTTGATCATTAACGATTATTGTATTGAGCAAATTGAAATGCTTCGAAGAACCACGCGAAAAAATACGATTGAAATTGACTTCCTGGATACCATTGACCCAAGGGCGATCATCAAAAAACGCGAGGCGGCTTTACTATGCAATAGATCGGAATCTTGGTTGCAAAAAGGCGATCATAAAAAGCACTTTGAAAACCAAAAGAATGGTGGCGTTAATGTTTTGAGTTTCGCCACCTATCTGAAAAAGTTTAAACCTTATGAATATCAGTTATTCGCCAGAAACTACCGAAAAGAAACCTAATTAAATGTTAGGTAGATCATCCGGTGTGTTCTCTTTGGAAAAAGCAGATAAGCACCTTCAGAGTATTCGTATATCAGTGCATTTTAAAATCCGTTTTGCTCTTTCTTATGAAAGTTGGAATTGAACGTTTCTTCATTTTACTTCTAAAGACCAATAACCTGACAGCAAAAATGCCATTATGTCATAAAATTTCTTACATCTGACCATTTTTAACAGAAATCAATCAATGGTACAATTTGTGAAACCTTGATTTTCAAGGATTGAGAGTTGGGACAAGACTGATAGGTACGTTTTATGCAAAGTGCACATTAGTGTTCCACGCGCAGACTTTGGCTGACGTGTGAAGAGAGATTCCAATCTTGCAAATCTTTATCAATGTTATTACTAGTTGCATTGAGAGGAATGCGAGATGAACTGTCTTAGTTTCTATTTCTGCCAATACTGTCATAAGTGATGGTGTTAGTAAAGATACAAACTCTATTCTATCAATGAGTGGCGTTGCCTATAGCGAAAGCAAAAAGCAACTTCAGGATTGTATCTATCTACAAGTAAGCCACGACCAACCTCAGTCCTTTTTTTTAACCAACTACTGACTATGAATGATGAATGGCTTAAATTTAAAAAGTATCCTCATATTGGAAAACCACTAACTAGCAAGAAAGATAGAAGTTGGTTGAAAAACTATATTAAAAATCCTGAGAATATTGCTAATCATAAGTTCGTACCACTGTTGCACAGAACTTTAAGCCAACGAAAATATAGACCTCTTGAAAATACACCAAAAAACAGTAGTGGTAAAAGGCAACGCACAGTTGGTGATAAAAAAGAGCGTCATATTTACTTTCCATCACATTTAGATTCAATTATTTATAGCTATTATAGCCACCTTCTAACAAAAGCTTACGAAGAATATTTAGAAAACAAGCCTTATGGCTCTGTAGCTGTTGCTTACAGAAAAATTCCAATTGGAAATGGTAAAAGCGGAAATAAATCGAATATCGAATTTGCATTTGAGGCGTTTGAATTTATAGAAAACAACAAACACAGAAAACTTTCGATTATAGTAGCAGATGTAACTTCATTTTTTGACAATTTAGACCACAGGATTTTACATAGTCAATGGAAGCGTGTTTTGAACACAACTAATTTACCAGATGACCATTACACAATATTCAAAAATTTGGTGGATAACAAATATGTGAATGAAAACGAATTATTTAAAAGGTTCCAGCACAATCTAATAGTTGAGAGATTCTTGCCTAATGATACTTCACAAAAGGTGCTTAAGCGTAAAAAAGTCAGTAAAATTTACAATTTGAGACACGAAAATGTAGTCGCATTTTGTGATAAAGATGAGTTTTTCGAAGAAGCAACAGATTTAATTAGAACGGATAAACCATACAAAAAAGACATTCGACAAAAACTCAATAAAAAAGAAAAGAAAGGAATCCCACAAGGCACACCTATTAGTGCAACACTCGCAAATATTTATATGTTAGATTTTGATGAGAGAGTTTATACAGAGACAACCTCAAGAAACTCATACTACCAAAGATATAGTGACGATTTAGTAATCATTTGCGACCAAGAAGATGAAAAGCATTTTTATGACCTAATCCGAAAAGAAATTGAAGTCGAAGCAAATCTTGACATACAACCCCAAAAGACAAATATCTACAGATATCAATTAAACGAAAATTCTGATTTTAAAGGAGGTTTAATTAAAAACGGAAAATTAAATCCTAATAACCAATTAGAATATTTAGGGTTTATGTATGATGGCTCAAAAATTAGAGTAAAAACAGCCGGTTTTTCGAAGTTTTACAGGACAATGAAAAGGTCATTTAGGCGTGGAGCTCATTTTGCAAAATCTGCTCACATACCGTCTGACTCACTTTTTGAAACAAGACTCTATAAGAGATTTACACATTTGGGTTCTCAAAGACGCATGAAGTGGTTACCAGATGAGAACAGCCCAACAGGTTATAGTCCTTCTAAACAATATGATTGGGGAAACTTTATCAGTTATCTGAACAAAGCAAATTACGTTATGAAGGAAATAAATAAGGATGACACAATAGTTCGACAATACAGTAAGGTTTGGAATAAATTTCACGATGTCAAAAAAGCAACCTACGAAGAAATATTAAGTTCGAAAAAATAAAGCACATGCATACAATCGAATAGCTGCTCATCCCGCTAATAAACTAGCAGGGAGAGGCTTTCACACCCACCCGGCATACGCGTCTCGTACCGGGTAGTTCGTTAAGTTAAGTCATAGAAAACCTGATTAGAAGTTAGGCAAATCATCCGGTGTATTCTCTCTGGAAAAAGCAGATAGATACCTTCTGAGTGTTCGTATATCAGTCCAGCCTAAAAATAATTGTATTTGATCCAGTGTACATCCATGCCGGACACAAAAACTCGCAAATGTCCTTCTACTGGAATGAAAGGTAAATTGTTCATAAGCCTTGATCTTCTCCTTTACAGGTTTACCTAGCCTGAAAACCGTTTTTAGTACATCATGCTGGAAGCTGGGTAACTTCATAAGTATTTTTCTCAAGTTCTTATTTTGCTGCTGGTTTGTTGAGAACCGGCCTACAAAAGATCGCCCGTATTTATTAAATATCTCTTCAGCTTCCGGTTTTAACGGCACTTCAAAATACGCATTTGTTTTTTCGGCATGCATTTTTACCCTGCCATCTATCACATGAATATCTTCCAGACGTGTGAAATCGCTCCATCGCATACCTGTCAATACGCTGAATTTGAAAGCATCATAGGTGCTGATTTCAGCCGGTTTGTGAGGGTTGGGAATATAATTTTTGTATTCTTCCCATTGTTTCTCACTCAGGGCAATAATCTGATCCTGTGAAGGTTTTTTGCTGGACAGGATTTCAATATATTCTTGTACGTCATCAATAGGTAATGAAACCTCAGAATATTTTTTAATATATCTGAAAAAAGATTTGAGATCCTTCAAGAACCGGATAATAGTTGCATCGGTTTGTGAGACAACCTTGGTTACACTATAAGTGCTACCTTTTCTCTTATCATATATCTCTTGTGTTTCTTCCTTTGGGGTAGCTAGAAATTCAGTAAAATCCTCAATCCATCTGATGTTTATTTGCCCTAATTTTGCTTTGGGCTTGAACCTTTTTAATCGGTTAAGCTCTGCAAAATATCGCTCAATACTCCTTTCTTCTGTGATCTTCCTTGATTTGACTTTTACTTCCTTGATATATTTTTCAAAAGCCTCTAGCAGCAAGGTGTTCTTAGTGATGGATAGTTGTTCAAGCTGGTCATTTTTATCTTCAAGATAGGCTTCGACATAAGTGATTTCATCGACATTCTTTTCAAAGGCTTCTGTTATTAAATTGTCGATTTCCTGCTTTTTTTTCTGAATAGAAAGGTTCGCCTGTTCAAATTCCTCCCTATTCCATGCCGCTTTCAACCTACCGTTACTGAATTGCTGTGCAATTTGTGTCTTTCTTTCAGAGTGTAAAGTGTAACCGGTTGACCATCTTTTCGACTTATAACGAATAACAATGCGGTTGCCTTTTAGCTCTATTGACGTTTGTTTTTTTACCCTTGTTTTCATAAACCAAAGATAGTCAATATTTTTAACATGTCCGGTGAATATGTGTGTTGTTTTTTGTCCGCGGACAAAATTCGGACAAAAATATGTTGAGAAATCTCTTTTTTTAATGAGAAACGATGAGAATTGATGAGAAACAATTGGAAACTAAAAACCCTCTAAAAATAGCGTTTTTGGAGGGTTTTTATTATTCTTTGATGCGTAATTTCTTATCTTCTTTCCAAGAGGCACACATTCTCAACATGATGGGTATGGGGAAACATATCTACAGGTTGGATGCGGGTGACTTTGTATTTTTCATCCATAAAAGACAGGTCACGTGCTTGTGTGGCGGGATTGCAGCTAAGGTAAACAACACGTTGGGGTGCAACAGCCAGGATGGTATTAACAACATCTTCGTGCATACCGGCACGGGGAGGGTCGGTAATGATCACTTCAGGTTGCCCATTTTCAGCGATAAACTTTTTGTTTAACACATCTTTCATATCCCCGGCATAGAAACTGGTATTATTAATGTTGTTAAGTTGAGCGTTTACTTTAGCATCTTCAATAGCTTCCGGAACATATTCAATTCCTACTACTTTTTTTGCTTTGCTGGCAACAAAATTGGCAATGGTTCCGGTACCTGTGTATAGATCGTAAACAAGCTCATTACCTGTTAAACCTGCAAAGTTACGAGTGATTTTATACAGTTCATATGCCTGTTCTGAATTCGTTTGATAAAAGCTTTTGGGACCAATTTTAAACTTCAAACCTTCCATCTCTTCAAAAATATGATCACGCCCATTGTATAGTTTGATCTCCTGATCAGTAATCGTGTCGTTTCCTTTGGTGTTGATCACATACATCAGTGAAGTCAAATCCGGAAATTCCTTGTCTATTGCTTTCAACAGGCCTTCCCGTTTTTCTTCATCTTCAAAATAAAATGAAATGATCACCATATTTTCTCCGATAGATGCAGTCCGGATTATGATGTTACGCAGAAAGCCTTCCTGATTGCGGATATCAAAAAATGTCAATCCATTCTGAAGTGCATATTCACGGATAAAGTTCCTTATTTCGTTTGATGGGGAAGGTTGAAGCCAGCATTTTTCAATATCAATAATTTTATCAAACATGCCCGGAATATGAAATCCGAGTGCATTCATATCTTTTGGCTCAAGTTCCGAATCCATTTCTTCAAACGTCAGCCAACGCTTATTGGAGAAGCTGAACTCGAGTTTATTTCTGTAAAAAGTATCTTTGGCTGAGCCCAGAATGGGTGTCATTTCAGGTAGTTCAATTTTTCCCAAACGTTTTAGTTGGTCGCAAACCTGCTTTTGCTTATAGAATAATTGTTTCTCGTAAGGAAGAAATTGCCATTTACAGCCACCACAAACGCCAAAATGATCGCAAAAAGCTTCAACACGATCAGTAGATTTCTCATGAATGTTAACCACTCTGGCTTCCTGGTATTTTTTCCGTTTTTTAGTTACCTGAAGGTCAACAACATCGCCTGGAATAACATGTGTTGCAAAAACAACAACATCGTTAATTTTTGCAATGGCTTTACCTTCAGCACCAATATCAGTAATTGTAACTTGTTCGTACAGTGGTTTCTTTTTTCTACTTCTTCCCATTTCTCATATTTTGCTGCAAAAATAGGAAAAGTATTGATTTATTAATGTTGGAGTGTCAACTAAGGCTATTGATCTTTTCAGTAAAAAAGTTGATTTCAGACTTATTTTTTGTTTTTGATAGCGCTTGTTTATAATAATCCTGAGATTGAAGTTTATCGCCGATTTTCTCATTCAAATATGCTTTAATAGAATAGTATGTTTTGCTATCTGAGTCAATCTTTTTGAGTTCTTTAAGTGCGGCAATTTCTCCATGAACTTTTGAGTAGGCCACTATGCGATTAAGCTGTACAACTTTATGTGGTTTAATTCTTGTTAGCATTTCATAGAGATCCAATATTGCCTCCCAATTTGTTTTAGAGTGATCAAGCGTATTTGCGTGGATGGAGGCAATAGCCGCTTCAATGTGGTATTCACTAATTGTATCAGTCTGGTTAGCAAGTGAAAAATGATAGTTGCCGGTTTTAATAAATTTTTTGTTCCATTCATTTGGGTTTTGTTCTTCAAGAATTATGATTTTCCCATCAGCAGTAATTCTTGAATCAAACCTTGAGGAATGATGGTACATCATAGCCAAAAGTGCATGAATCGTACTTTGCTGAATGTTTGGGATTAACAGAAGAAGTTTAGCCAGGCGAATTGCTTCGTTGCATAAATCTTTTCGAATAAGTTGGTCGGGATCAATTGAGTTATAGCCTTCGTTAAAAATAATGTAAAGCAGGCGGAGTATTAGTAGTAAGCGATCATTTATTGATTTTATGCTGATATTATCAATGGATGAAACCTGTTGACGAAATTGTTTTTTTGCACGGGTATAGGCTTTACTAACAGTATCTTCTTTTTTTAAAAGAGCCCGTGCTGCTTCAGAAGTATTAAAACCACTAATAATCTTTAAAACCAGAATGATCTGATACTCCTGTGGTATAGAAGGATGACAACAGGCAAACATGGTTTTGAGTGTGTTGTCATGAATAATTTCATCGTCGATTTGTTCTGTAGAAATATCAGAAATGCCCACATGGTTAGACTCATTCAAGCTTGTTCTACGTAAGTTATCGATTACATTGTTTTTGGAAACTGTTAAAATCCATGCTCCCGGATTTTTAGGAATACCCCGGAAAGGCCATATAGTCATAGCCTTAAGAAGTGCATCCTGAACAGCATCTTCAATTAAATCAATATGATTCGTGCCAAATTTTGAAAGTAAAAGAGAACTTATTCGTCCGTGTTCGTGCCTGAAAAAGTGTTCAATAATCTGATTTGTTTCTTGCTTTGCTTTCATCTTAAAAGTGTTCTTTTACGTCATTGCGAGGAGGTACGACGAAGCAATCTTTACTATAGAATTCAGAAAGATTGCTTCACTACATTCGCAATGACGATTAAGTTACTTTCTGCTGTTTCATTGTTTAATCTAATTCATGTCCATAGGCAAAATCTCACGAACTTCTGTTGTTCCGTCATGTTCGTAAATTGGGCAATCTTTAGCAAGTTCTGTAGCATGGGTAAGATCGTTGGCTTTTACAATTAAATAACCACCAACTACTTCATTTCCTTCAGCAAAAGGGCCATCGGTTACTAACTTCTTACTTCCACTTACTACATGTGCTTCGCTCTTATTTAACGGCAATCCGGCTACAAAATTCCCGGACTCAGTAAGCTGTCCCATCCAGGAAATCCACTTTTGCATATGGTCCTGCATTTCTTCAGGAGATAATGAAGCTCTTTCTGCGTCGCCGCCTCTAAATAAATACATAAATTCTTTCATAACTTTTGTTTTAATATTTTAAAATTGAACAAGGTTTTGCGTTAATCTTTTAAGCTAATGACGAACAAGACATTTCTAATTGGACAATCTTTTGATTTTTTTTTGGAAAAGCTTAAAACATACTACTTGAAAACAAACTTTTAATTGCATGAGTTCATTGGTTTCATTTCTTTGGCCTTATTGAATTTCAAGTATTTAAGCATCAGGTATCAAGATTTCTGCATCTGTTATTCTAGTAAGTCTGTTCGAATACAATAGAAGGTTTTTGTATATTCTTTTATCTTTGCAGCTCAATTTTAAAGGAATGATTTCAGTTGATCAACTAGTTGTGAGTTTTGGCGGTTTTGAGCTTTTTAAGAAAGTTTCATTTTTAATCAATCCAAAAGACCGAATTGGTCTTATAGGGAAAAATGGAGCCGGAAAATCAACTTTGCTTAAAATCTTATCTGGATTGCAGGATGCTTCATCAGGAACGGTAGTTTTACCGAAGGATGTCCGTGTAGGATACCTGCCTCAGCATATGACTGTTGCTGATAGGTATTCGGTGTTTGAAGAAACCAAAAAAGCTTTTGATGAAATTCTTTCTTTAAAAAAGGAAATTGATACAATTAACAATGAGATTGCGACTCGTGATGATTATGAGTCAGAAGAATATCTGAAACTAATAACCTGGGTCACTGAATTGAATGATCGTTATCAATTGGTAGGTGGTGGAAATTTAGAGGCTGAAATTGAGCAAACATTGGTCGGTCTTGGTTTTGATAGAAGTGATTTCGGCAGGCCTACTGACGAGTTTAGTGGTGGTTGGCGAATGCGGATTGAGCTGGCTAAGATTCTTCTAAAAAAACCGGATATTTTTCTACTTGATGAGTCGACAAACCATTTGGACATTGAATCCATTCAATGGTTGGAAAACTTTTTGAAAAATTACCAGGGGGCTGTTGTCCTTGTATCTCACGACCGTGCTTTTTTAGATGCTGTAACAAATAGGACGATTGAAATCTCACTGGGAAAAATATACGACTACAAAGCAAACTATTCAACGTATCTGGAGCTACGGGCTGAGCATCGTGAGACGCAGCTGGCTGCCTATAAAAATCAGCAGAAACTGATTGAAGATACCGAGAAATTTATTGAACGTTTTCGATATAAAGCAACTAAGGCAGTTCAGGTTCAGTCGCGCGCAAAAATGCTTGAGAAGCTTGACCGGATTGAAATAGAGCAGGAAGACAATTCACGTTTGAATATTCGCTTTCAACCTCCTGAAAGGTCAGGAACAGTAGTTGTTGACTGCAAAGACCTTTCAAAAAGTTATGGTAGCCTGAATGTTCTGGACAAGATTAACCTGACTGTAGAAAGAGGTGAAAAGATTGCTTTTGTAGGGAAGAATGGCGAAGGGAAAACAACGCTTGCGCGTGTAATTTTAGATGAGCTGGAATACGATGGCGAAATGAAGTTGGGACATAATGTAAAAATAGGATATTTCGCTCAGAACCAGGCTCAATTATTAGATGAGAGCCTGACTGTATTTGATACGATCGATCAAATTGCAGTTGGTGATATAAGAACAAAAATACGTGATGTTCTGGGGGCTTTTATGTTCTCTGGAGAGGATGTCGATAAGAAAGTGAAAGTTCTTTCCGGGGGTGAACGCACCCGTTTGGCTATGATTCGTTTGATGCTTGAACCAGTAAACTTTTTGGTGCTTGATGAACCTACCAACCACCTGGATATGCGTTCGAAAGAGATGCTGAAACAGGCTTTGGCTGAATATGCCGGCACTGTGCTTATCGTATCTCACGACCGTGAATTTTTGGATGGTTTGGTAAATTGTGTTTATGAATTCAGAAAGAAAAAAATAAGGCAACACCTCGGAGGTATTTACGATTTTCTTCATCGAAAGCAAATGGAATCCATGAAAGAACTGGATGTTCGAAAAGTTCGGCAAGCAGTTGTTAAAGAGGAAAAAACAGTTGTAAATAACAATCAGCTTAGTTATGAAGAGCGCAAGGAAGTGAATCGTAATCTTTCGCGCCTTGAAAAAACAATTGTTCAGGTTGAGGAGAGTATAGCAAAATTGGAAGAGGAAATTCAAGTGATGGATGATAAAATGGCAAATCCGGAAAACTTATCTGATTCCACTATCTTTGAAAAGTATAATCAAAGCAAGAAAGAACTTGAAGCAGCAATGGCCCAATGGGAATCGGCAACTGAGGAATACGAAACACTTAAAGAAAAGAAAACCTGGTAAAAAAGAGCAAAGGGCGGAGTGCTTGGGGCATAGGGCTTAGTGGAGATAAAAAGCCAAATAACCAATGACCAATAACCAATGACCAAATAACTAGTTAGTAATTACAAATTAAAACAATAAAATGTATCAACGCAGGCCCAAACAAAATAATGATGACCTGATTTTTGGAATTCGTACAATTATTGAAGCAATTCATTCAGGGAAGGAGATCGAGAAGGTACTCATTAAAAAAGGGTTAAGCGGTGATCTTTTTAAAGAAATGTTTGATTTGGTTCGCGCTCATTCAATTCCTTTTCAGTATGTGCCTCTTGAAAAAATTAATCGGATAACCCGAAAGAACCATCAAGGGGTAATTGCATTTGTTTCCCCAATTGTTTTTCATGATTTGGAGAATTTACTTCCAACACTTTTTGAGGAAGGAAAAGATCCTTTGGTGTTAGTTCTGGATCAGCTTACTGATGTGCGAAATTTTGGGGCAATTGTCAGAACGGCTGAGTGTGCGGGTGTTCATGCGGTTGTTATTCCTGATAAAGGTTCTGCACGTATTAATGCCGATGCTGTTAAAACCTCAGCCGGTGCATTACATATGGTTCCGGTTTGCCGTACCCGTGATTTAAAGAAGAGCATTAAATTTCTGCAGGAATCGGGACTGAAATTAACCGCAGCTACAGAAAAAGCAACTCAAAATTATACCGAGATTGACTTCTCAGGCCCGGTAGCTATCATCATGGGCTCGGAAGAATATGGTATAAGTAACGATATTCTGAAGATGACCGATGCCCAACTTCAAATTCCGTTAATGGGAAAGATTGAATCGCTCAATGTATCTGTTGCTGCTGGATTATTGGTTTATGAAGTCGTTCGTCAACGAGCAATAAACTAGTTGTGGATTGGTACTTCTCTTTTGAAAGTTTCTTCTAAAGAAATAAAAGTTTCAGTGCTCGAAATGCCGGGAATCTTTTGAACCTTTCCGCTTAAAATTTCTTTCAGGTGTTCGTTGTCACGGGCATAAACTTTTACAAATATTGCGTATTGACCGGTTGTATAATGACATTCCACTATCTCGGGGATTTCTTTAAGCTGTTCAGCAACGTTTTCATAAAAACCACCTTTTTCAAGGAAAATACCCACATAGGTGCAGGTTTTGTAATCTACCTTTTTAGGGTCAATATTATATCCTGAACCAATAATGACGTTCATGTCAATCATTCGGTTAACTCGTTGATGAACTGCTGCACGGGAAACGCCTACTTCGGCAGCTACATCTTTAAATGGAATTCGTGCATTTTTTGTAATGATCTCAAGAATGTGGAGATCAATCTGATCTAAGTTATTTCGTAATGTCATTTCTGTTTTCCGCCTTTAAATTATAGATTATCAAAATTAGATAAATTTTAGCAAAAAGTTAAATAATAAGACCATGTTCTTTCATTTTGAAAACAGTAAAAATTGTCAATTGTATGTAAGTGACTCATTAACATGTCTTTTTGTTTTTAGGTCTTCTTGTTTGTTAAATATTTGTAATCTAATGTTAATTTTTTATTGACAAAATGAATAAAAATATTCAAAAAATGCGAATAAGTGTTATTTTTACAGCCAGAATAATATCAAAATGACAATGGCTGAAGCTATTATTTCTGACTTTTTGATTTGAAGAATGTAGGTAACTTAAATAATTTGTCATTATGAAATGAGTATAAACTTTCAGCATTCTAGTGTGTATAAGCCGTGGATGGCTAATCCCGGAAACTCAGGATTGCGAACCTGCCTGCCACAGGCAGGAGCGAAGCGGTTACATAGGTGCAGGGTGCAGGAATTTTTGTTTTCATTTTGACTAAAACAAAAATTTTCACGTATGAAAAAAACTAATCTCAGTTGGATTTTTATTCTGTTATTATTAATTGTAACAGCAATTGTAGGAGTGTTCTTTCCAAGTGGTTTTGGAGGATTAGATGATCCGAACATTGTTCCGGGTGATGTAGCCTGGATGTTGACCGCTACAGCACTTGTTCTATTAATGACCCCTGGTCTGGCTTTCTTTTACGGGGGGATGATTCATCCTAAAAACATTCTTTCAACCATGTTGCAGAGTTTTATTGCAATGGGGCTTATTAGTGTTGTTTGGGTAATTTTGGGTTTTAGCCTTGCTTTTGGCGAAAGTATTGGCCCGGAAGGTTTTGGTCTGTTTGGTAATCCGATGACCTTTTTCATGTTTAAAGGGGTAACGGGTGCTACACATCCTGATTTAAGCCCGACTGTACCTTTAGCTTTGTTTGCTATGTTCCAGTTGAAGTTTGCAATTATTACGCCAGCCCTGATAACTGGTTCTTTTGCAGGTCGTGTTAGGTTCCGTGCCTATATGCTTTTCATGGTACTTTTCTCAATCTTTATTTATGCACCACTTGCGCACTGGACCTGGCATCCGAATGGATTCCTTCGTAACTGGGGGGTGCTTGACTTTGCAGGAGGTACAGTCGTTCATATGTCAGCTGGTTTTGCTGCCCTGGCAGGGGCTCTTTTCCTGGGTAAACGAAAAGACTTTGGTAAAGAAGTTAAGCCTTCCAATATTCCGTTCGTATTGTTGGGGGCAGGTATGCTTTGGTTTGGTTGGTTTGGGTTTAACGCTGGTTCTGCACTTGGCGCAAACTCAACCGCTGCATTGGCTTTAATGAACACCAACACGGCTTCGGCTGCTGCTATGTTGGCTTACTTGTTTTACGATATGGCCAAAGGTAAAAAACCATCTGGAATGGGGGCATCAATTGGCTTGGTGGTTGGTTTGGTAGCGGTTACCCCTGCTGCCGGATTTGTAAATGTGGGCTCAAGTATTTTTATTGGTGTTGTTGCTGCAATTGTTAGTAACTATGCGATCGAGATACGTTCAAAAACAAGGCTGGACGATACTTTGGATGTATTCCCTGCCCACGGTATGGGGGGTATTGTTGGGATGTTATTAACTGCTGTTTTTGCAGAAGAAGTTGGTTTAATTTATGGTGACCCAACTACATTCCTTTACCACTTACTGGCGCTTGTAATAGTAGCTGTATTTACTTTCGGAGGTTCATACCTGATGTATAAAATTACTAATTTAATCGTGCCGTTAAGGATTTCTGCACACGGTGAAAAAATTGGCTTGGATATGAGCCAGCACAACGAGTCTTACGATTTTGAATATAAAAGCGCATAGCTTAAACGTATTTTGCCATTTTAATAATTGAAAACTTCCTTTTTAGGGAGTTTTCTTTTTTTTGTACACTTTGAATTTGTTTTGCTTATATTGCACATCAAATAAATGTTAAAATGAATCAAGTTTCCACTCCTGGAATTCTGTTTATTATCAATCCCAATGCCGGAGGTAGAAAAACAAAGAGACTCCTCAATAAGCTTGAGGAGTTTAAATCGAAAATTGATGTGCGATTTACTGAATATCCTAAGCACGCAAAGGAAATAGTAAAATCAGAATTTGATAATTATGAGACTTTTGTAGCTGTTGGAGGGGATGGAACTGTTAATGAAATAGCATCGGGTTTAATCGGAAGTAAAAAGAAACTGGCTATTTACCCTGGCGGTTCGGGTAATGGTTTTGCAAGGGAATTTGGATTTGGAAAGAGTGTTAAAAGACTAATCAATTCAATTGAAAAAGGTAAAACTCTACAAGCGGATGTTATTCGATTAAATGGCAAACCATGTTTCCATTTTGCAGGTGTTGGTTATGATAGTGCTGTAGCATACGATTTTTCAAAGCGTAAAGGAAGAAAATTCTGGAATTACGTTGTAAGCACTTTAAATGTTATTTTAAAATATAAACCAGTTAAAGCTACTGTTAAGATTAATCATGGAGAAATACAAGGAAGCTTCTTCATGATTAATATGGCAAACAATAGGCAGTTTGGTTACCATGCTATCATAGCTCCAAAGGCAAACCCAACCGATGGAAAATTTGATCTGGTTTTAGTATCTCCTTTCCCGATTTACATGTTTCCCATATTTTCTTTGAAGTTGTTCACAGGTTGGTTAAAACCTTCAAAACGTATTCGCTATATTTCTACCAGTAGCGTAATGATTGAAACCAACGAAAAACTATTTCATATTGATGGTGAACCTAAAAAAATAAAATCACCTGTAAAAATTGAAATTGACGGCTCAAAACTGAATGTTGCTGATACGGGTAGAGTGAGGTTTTGAGGGATATACTGAAGTAGTTATTCTGACTTAGTTGTAATTATATAAAATTACTTTACAAAAGCTTCTGTTTTGAGCAAATTTTCATTTACCATCCCGATCACGAATATTCGTGATCTTCTCTTACTGCTCACAGGAAGGGAGGTAGGGTGGGTCGAAGATTTAGAGCAACTAATCCCAAACAAACTTCCAGCTCCCATCCGCTTGTTTTTTCCATACGGTGTGGAATATACCTTCAGAGACATTCTCATTGTCTAACGAATCAGTAACTGTGAGTTCATATTTTCCATATGTATAAGCTAAATCACCAGATGAGGCGACATCGACAAAATCAGGTTTCCAGGTGAGCTTAACATCTTTTAGACTTGACTTTTGGTTTTCGAAATGTTTTTGAATTGATTCTTTACCGATGATCAAACTGTTGTTTCTCATTAGAACAGCTTCGTCTGCAGCAAAAGTTAAAAATGCTTTGGCAATACCTTCTTTTACTGCCATATCAGCGAAGTCCCGTTCCATTTTAACAATCTCTTTCTTCCACTCTTCTATAGATGTTTTTTCAGGGTTATTACTGCAAGAGCAGAACAGGATAGAGGCTAATATTATCAAGGGCAAAAGCTTTTTCATCGGTTAACGTTTTAGGTATTATTTCAACTGTGAAAACTGTGTTTGAAGTTATAAAAATACGGTGATTATTGGCGGTATTGTTTTTAGGTCCTACCGATCTAACGATACGAATTTTTACCAAATCAAAACTTCCGGTTGAGAAAATAGTTCCGGTAATGGGATAAACTATTGATACTTGAAGCTTGCATTGAAACCCGGGCGTTTGTCCGGGTTTCTTATTTATGGTTTTGAGATGAAATTCTTTTTCAAGAGTAATGTTTTATGACCTTTTTATCTGGCTATTCTATATAGTCAAAAGTGACCTTAGTTTATTCACATTGAGTCTTTGATATTATCTGTGTAAAAACCATAAAAGGCATCTTTAATTTCATCGCGAACACGATAGAATTCACTCATAATAAATTCGTCTGTACCAACGGCATGCGATGGATCATCAAAACCAATGTGTATTCGGTTTTTCACTTTTCCGAAGAATGCAGGGCAATTTTCATTTGCGCCACCACAAACCGTAATTACGTAATCCCACTCTTCATCCAGGTATTTCTCAACTGAATCAGATGTGTGTTTGCTAATGTCAATGCCTATCTCACTCATTACCTGAACCGCTTTTTGGTTCAATTTCCCGGAAGCTTCAGTTCCGGCTGATTCAACTTGAATTGCTGAATCAAAAGACTGTAAAAAACCATGTGCCATTTGACTCCGGCAACTGTTTCCTGTACAAAGAATTAATACTTTCATTTGATTATTTATTGTTTTCTTGATAAAGAACTATTCGTTTTTTTACTTTACTTAGAATATAAAACATTTCCCTGGCAATATCACGACATCTTTCATTATAAGTTTTTTCTTCAGAAGCAGTATTATCCGAATATCGGGGGTCATTGTATGGCAGGGAAAATCGTTTATCAGCTCCGTATACTATTGGGCAGGATTTATCTGCATCGGAGCATACCATTATTGCAAAAAAGTTCTCAGTCGGATTTGTTTTTGACTCATAAACTTTTGAAAATGATTCAACTACAGGATATCGCTTTCCCATATAAAAATTATAAACAGGATTTTTACTTTCTTCGTTTGAAACGGAATATTTAAAGCCGGTCCTTTCCAGGGCTTTAACTGCACGAATGTTAAATGCAGTTGTTTCAGTACCACCCGAAAATGCTTCCACCTCATTAATCCCATAATAATAGGATGCAGCCTGAAACCAAATAAGTGACATTTGACTACGTCTGGAATTGTGAGTGCAAACAAAAAGCGGTTGAATTTTTTTGTTGTTTGCCCACAACTTGAATGCATAGTTTGAAATTGAATTCAAACTTTTTTGCCTTTCCTTAGGGATTTCGCTAAACTCTTCTGTGACAGAATTACTGTACTCCTGAAGTTTTGTATTAAATTCCTGGCAGAAAACACTTTCGGTTAAAAAGAATGCAGCTAGTGAAACAACTAAAACCATCAATTTTTTTTTCATGATCTAACATTTTTGATTTTCATATATGTCAAGACTTGCTATAAATGAATTTGCTATACTTTTCATTTCTGCGATTTTACTTTTATCCAGGCAGTATTTGGTTTTAACACCTAAAATTTCGCCTTTGATTAAGCCCACACTTTTTAATTCATTTAAGTGTTGGTTTACGGTTGTTCTACTTAAAGGTAATTCATTAGAAATGTCCCCGGAAATGCATGTTTTAGATTCTGACAGGTATTTTAAAATGGCCAATCGTGCAGGGTGGGCCAATGCTTTGAAATAGCTGGACGCTATTTGCAAATACTGATCAAATAATTCAACTTTTGCTTGAGTCATAAATCAACTATTTTATGTCGTAAAAATACGTCAAAGATATTAATGACGTATTAATACGTCGTTAAGTTTTGATTAAAGAAATCAACGATACGCTTTACATTACAAAATTGAATAAGAATCCAACCGAAAGAATACCGGCTGCCACAACTCCAACAAAAACCAGGATTAGCTGCCATCTCAGTACTTTCTTCAGAATAATAATTTCAGGTAGCGAAAGCGCAATTACCGACATCATAAAAGCCAGGGCAGTTCCAAGTGAAACTCCTTTCTCAATCAGTACGCTTACAATTGGAATTATACCAGCGGCATTGGAATACATCGGAATGCCAATTAAAATTGCTAAGGGAACGCCATACCAATTTTGTTTACCAAGCAATGAGCCCATAAAATCTTCAGGAACATAGCCATGAGCACCAGCACCCACTGCAATTCCAAGAACAATGTAAATCCATATTTTGCCCAAAATTTCTTTTACAACATGATAACCAGCCTGAATCCTTTCCTGTATGGTTATTGGGGTTTCATTTGCTTCATCTTCATTTGACTTAACAGAGTACACCCATTCAGCTACATATTTTTCAAGCTTCAGTTTGCCGATTAGCCAGCCAGAAAAGATCGCAACAAAAAGTCCGGTTCCTATGTAAATGAGAGCAACCTTCCAGCCAAATAGCCCAACCAGGAGAACAAGTGCAATTTCATTAACCATAGGTGCCGCAATTAGAAATGAAAAAGTAACTCCGATTGGAATTCCGGCTTCAACAAAACCCAAAAAAAGAGGTATTGCAGAGCATGAGCAAAATGGTGTGACAACACCCAAAAATGCAGCCATAACGTTACCTGTAAACAGACTTTTCCCTTCAAGCATCTTTCTTGTTTTTTCGGCAGAAAAATAGCTTCTGACGAATCCAACTATAAAAATGATTAATACAAGGAGCAACATTACTTTGGGAACTTCAAAAATGAAAAACCAGATTGATTCTGTTAGGTGTGTCCCTTCTTGTAATCCAATAAACTTTACGATTGCGTCTGAAATTGTTTCCAGGTTAATGTATAAGAGAATCCAAACAGGTATCAAAACAATTGGCAGAAGCCAGCCATTTGTTCTTTGATTTAATGCAATAACTTTCTCTTTCATAATATTCGTAGTTCGTAGAAATGCGAACAATTGGGTTAAAAATTTTATATAAAAATGAATATCGTATAGTAAATACCAACAGCTATAAACAGTACTGCTACAATTCTTCTAAACCAGAATTCGAAGCTTTTCATTCGATTATATACTTTACCGACAGAACCAACTCCAAAGGCAACAATCCAGGCAAATAAAATAACCGGAATACCCGTGGCAATTGCAAACACAACAGGTAAGTACAAGCCTTTAGCACTACTAATGGTCATTGGAACTAACATGCCAAAATAGAGCACACCACTATATGGGCAAAAAGCCAGTGCAAATAGGATTCCTAGCAGCAAGACTCCCCAAAAGCCTTTGCTCAGTTTATTTTCCAGTTTTTCTGATAATGATCCTATTCCGGGAAAACTAAACTGAAAAACCCCCAGCATAAACAGGCCGATAAAAATTAGCAATGGGCCAATTATCTTTTCGCCCCAAGCTTGTAAGAAATCAGTTAGCTGAAACTGCTCAACACCGAAAAAGAAAAGCAGACCAATTGCTGTATAGCTAATAGCTCTTCCAAGTGTGTATACTAAACCGTTGTAGAATACCTTTCGCTGGCTTTCTAAATCCTTCCCAATAAAACCGATTGCGGTAATATTGGTTGCCATAGGGCAGGGGCTTATGGCTGTCATTAAGCCTAAAATGAAAGCTGAAAATAGGGGCAACTGCGAGTTTTCCAATAATTGATGAAGTACTTCCATTTATTACAACAATGGATCAATGGTTGATTTTAGTTTTTTCTTAAAAATAGAAGGACTGGTCCTTGCATATAGAAAAGCATCATTAGTCAGGTTTACAACCTTATCTCCTTTTACAACAAGTAAAGTTTGTCCGCTTACTTTGTACTTTTTTAATAATGGGTTGCCTTTTTCTTTTTCCCTGTTTATTGAAGTTAAAACCACCTTTTCACCATAGTTTTCTTTTAAGGTTTCTTTGGTAACAGTTTCTACAGCTTCACAGGTAGCACAACGTCTGCTGGCATGAAAATAATATGCTTTTACTCCTGACTCTGATTTTTCATCATCGCATACTGTTTTTCCAATTGCATCGCACTGCTTCTTTTTACTGCAGCATTGAGCATTTGCTGTGAAAATACCAGTAACTAAAAGTAATGTGACAATTGCGACAAGTTGTTTCATTTTTTTGGGTTTAAGCAGTTAGTATTTCAATCATTTCTTTAACACCGGGAACTTTCCCTTTTAAAAGAACATTCCCATCTACAACAAGTGCAGGGGTTGTTAAAACACCCAGTTTCATAATTTCAAGCATGTCTTCAACTTTGCTTACTGAAGCATCTATCCCTGCTTTTTCAACGGCTTTACGGGTAACTTTTTCCAGCATTTTGCATTTGTGGCATCCCGGGCCTAATACTTTAATATCCATGTTGGTTTTTTATTTTGTTCGTAAATAAACGAACGAGTTGTTTGATTTTTTTAGCTATTTTAGACAGCTTCTAAAAACTGATTAAAAATCTTTTGTGCCTTTGCCCAATTTTCACGATTAATACAGTACTTAACTTTTGGGGCTTCAATTTCCCCCTGAATTAAACCGACATCTTTTAACTCTTTCAAATGTTGTGAAAGGGTCGATTTTGCAATGGGAAGAACATCGGATAAATCACCACTGTAGCAGCAAGATTGTTTCGTTAAAAGCTCCAAAACGTACATACGGACCGGATGTCCCATCGCTTTGGCAAATCGGGCAGCTTGTTTTTGTTCTTCAGAAAAAATTGTTACGCTTTTCATATTGTTCGTAATTTTACGAACAAAGATAGGATACTTATTTCTAAAACCAAAAAATGGTTGCATTTTTATTAAACTGTAACTCAAAACAAGCAATTAGTAACAAATTCTTATTGAAACATTATTACATTTGTTGATCTAAATCGGAAGCATGAAGGAATACATTGAACTTTTGAAGCAAATGATTAAAACGCCTTCTTTTAGTAGAGAAGAAGAACCTGTTGCAAAGCTCGTACGCGATTTTTTAACCCATAAAGGAATATCGTTTTCTGTAGAAGGAAATAATACCTGGGCAAAAAATAAAGATTGGGAAAAAGCTAAGCCAGTTGTTTTATTGAATTCGCATGTAGATACAGTGAAGCCTGTTAAAAACTGGACGAAAGATCCATTTGCTGCGGAGCTTGAAGGTGAGCAGTTGTTTGGGCTAGGGAGTAATGATGCCGGTGCTTCGCTGGTTACTTTGTTGGCTGTTTTTGTTCATTTAAATCAAAAAGAAAATCTTCCTTTTAACTTAATTTTTGCTGCATCTGCTGAAGAAGAAGTTTCAGGAAATGGTGGTATGGAAAGTTTGATACCGGAGCTAGGTCAGGTTGACCTGGCAATTGTTGGTGAACCGACCCAAATGCAAATGGCTATTGCTGAAAAGGGATTAATGGTGCTTGATTGCATGGCTCATGGTATAGCAGGGCATGCTGCCCGTAATGAGGGAGAAAACGCACTTTATAAAGCTGTAAAAGATATTCAGACATTGCGTGAGTTTAAGTTTGAAAAATCGTCTGAAGTTTTGGGAGATGTAAAAATGTCAATTACCCAAATACAAGCTGGGTATCAGCACAATGTAGTTCCTGACCAGTGTAGTTTTGTTGTTGATGTGCGCACCAACGAACATTATTCAAATAAAAAGGCATTTGAAATTATAAGCGAACTCATTGACTCTGAGGTTAAACCACGCTCATTTAAGCTAAACTCATCAGGCATTCAAGTATCTCATCCAATAGTCCAGCGGGGAATTGAACTTGGATTAAGCTATTATGGTTCTCCAACAACATCTGATCAGGCTGTAATGCCATTCCGTTCAATAAAGATTGGACCCGGCGACAGTGCCCGTTCACATACAGCAGATGAATATATTTTACTGTCTGAGATAGAAGAAGGATTTGAGATTTATTTGAAGTTGCTGGAAGATATACAAATAAATTAATCATCATGAATAAATTACTTTTCCTATTGATAGTTATTTTGATATATTCCTCATGTTCTAAATCTGAAGAAGGTATAATAATTCCACAATACGTGGGAAAATGGGAGAGAATATGGTATGATGAAGAGGCTGGAGAGAATTTCATACAAATTCTTGAAATTGATAAAGATAAGTTTGGTTCTGAAATATTTTTGGAAAAGGAAAATCAATTAAAATTGCATATTAATTATAATGGTAGTCAGAGTGTTGTAGATAATACCTTGAAGGTTTGGATTACAAGGTTTGGAAAGGTTAACACTGATAATAAAATGATATACACTGAACTAAACGATCCTAATTTTGATGAATTAGTTTTTGAAAATCTAAAAATACATTCATATTTTATTGGACTTTATTTTTTAGATAATAATAAGTTGTCACTAGTACTTGATTTTGATGGCGATAGCATTGCGAGTAGTGAAGAAGGAGTTTTGAATTTTCATCGCACTGAATAATTAATTCAAGTTTCTTTTTCTAGGATTGGTAATCGTTACTCATTACTTGTGACCCACTACTTGTATTTTCACAATTAGACAAAAAATTCTTCAGAACTTGTTATCATCAGAAAGTTGAAACTGTTTAACTTGCGGTTTTGTTAATGTTTGTTGCAAGTTCCTTTATTTAGACAAAATAAAAGTCGGTTTCAAAAACAATAACTAACTTGCAGCTTTTGTTTGTTGTAGGAAGTAATTTGTATGATTTAAAATGAAGTCCCAAAAGCTAAAAACAATATTTCTTATTATTCTTACTTTTTTTATTCTTGGTTCTAATGCTCAGGATTTTGAATTCTTCAACCCAAAAATAAATGATGTAGTTGAACCGTATGCAAATAGTTATTTGTTTAGCGGAACTGTTCTGGTTGCCCGAAACGGAACGGTTATTTTCAAAAAAGCTTACGGAAATGCTAATGTTCAACAGAATGAAAAAAATCTTGTAAATACACCATTCTTAGTTGGTTCTATAACCAAGCCAATTATTGCTGCTTTAGTTTTAAAACTGGCAGAAGAAGGCAAACTAAAGCTTGATGAAACAATTGGAACATATCTAACAGAATTACCAGCTGATAAAGCATCAAAAATTACAGTTCACCATTTACTGGGGCATCGTTCTGGCCTTCAAAATTATTTTCAAATTGAAGGATGGACAAGCGGGGGATTTAATAAGAATATGTCTGATGATGAATTCTTTGGGGTGATCGCTAATATGCAGCTTTTATTTGAACCCGGGAGCAGGTATTTTTACTCAAATGCCGGCTATTATTTATTGGGGGAGATTATTGAAAAAGTTACAGGTAAGTCGTACAAGGAAGCGATAAGAGAGTATTTTCTTCAGCCTTTGGAAATGACAAATACAGGCATTGCCGGTGATTTGAATGATGGTATTGCTATTGCGAGAGATTATGTACTTGAACCAGGAGGTTATAAAGATCAGGAAGATTTGAATATGAACCTGTTTAAAGCTGCAGGTGATATTTATTCAACTGTTGATGATATTTTTAAGTGGGAGCAGGCTTTATACTCCAATGAACTTTTATCTGATGAAAGTAAGTCAAAACTATTTAATCCTGAAAACCAGTATAGTTGGGATTTCGAGAGCGTGAAGTTCGCTGGTTTGGATAGTGCACTCAATACCGTTTCTTCAAATGGTCAGATTGAAGGATACAGTTCTATGATTACCCGTTTTGTAGATGATAGAAGTACTGTTATTATTCTGTCAAACTCAGGTATGGGTTTTTTACTGAAGAAAAAAATGGCTGATGAAATTGCCCGTGTTGCTTTTGATCTTCCGCAGCTTAGCTCAAAGAAAGGTGTTTTAACCTTGTTAGCTAAAGCTCTTTATAATAATGAGCTTGATCGTATAATTAAAAGAGCACTTTCGTTGCAGCATTTATTCGAAGCCAATGAGGAACTGATCAATGAGTTCGGAGAACAAATTTCCTGGTCGGGGAATAAAGCAGATGCCATTAAAATTTTTGAATTGAATGCAAAACTTTTCCCGGATTCACCATCTGCTGCTTTTCAGCTTGCTGAAGCATATAAAGATGCAGATAATATGACTTTGGCAATTGAGTATTATCAAAAGGTACTAAAACACCACCCCAACAACTCATACATCAAGCGGATTATTGAAGAAGCGGAGCAGTAGAAAGTGTTATGTGCTTAGCGGTTCAAAACGCTTAACGCATAGTTGCCTAAAACAACTTTTTTAGCAGTTCTTATTCAACTAAATAATTTGATTGAGCATGAAAATCCTCAAAATCCAAATCGATTATATTTCGGGCAATATGTTTCTTCACCAGTTTCCCATTTCTGAAACCTGCATAATCTAGATAGGAAGAAAACTCCCAATCTTCAAGTTTATCTACTAAGCCTACAGTTACTGGATTCTGGTGTATGTAAAGAAAACAGGTTGTTGCATATTTAAGAAGTGAAAATGTATCATTATCTTAATAAGGTTGTGTTTCATACTTTAAATAGATAAAAGTAATGCGAATCAAGAGTTGAAAATCTTGCCTTTAAATCCGGATTTTCCTGAATATTTAGAATAAACCCTTGATTCACTTATTTTTATACAAGTACTTTG
>JANQII010000240.1 GCA_028282195.1 Prolixibacteraceae bacterium | reverse complement strand
GTGCGCAAAGTTTTTATCGGAAAGTGCGCTAAGGGGTAACTTGGGGCAATGATTATTTTGCAAACTATTAAGATCAACCCAAAACTCACGTTAATTATTAATATTAATGGTTTGGTGCATATTGTAGTTAGCGGGTTCCTGAGCGCATTCATGCCTGTGAGGACTGAACGATAATACGAGAGCCACGCCCCTGCACACTGCCTGTCCGCACCTGCTCGCGCCGATTTGTAATCGGTGTGTAATTCGTTAGGATTAATGTACAGATTAATTATTGCAAGTCTGTGTTTATTGTTCGGAAGCTTTTTCAATTCCTTTCAAACAAGCTATCCGTTCGCGGCAAACGGTTTCCGTTAAATCCAGTAGTTTTTTGACTTCTTTGCTCCAGTAACCCAGCTGTGTTTTGGTTACCGGGAATTCTTCTTCGCTGCGGTAGCGTCCGCCTATGTATGCAAAATTCAGGTAGTCGAACAGTTCCTGTTCTTTTTTTGTATTGTAAGGTAAAACTTCTTTTATCCGGCTGTCAAATTGCAAAATGCCTTCCCTTAATATCTCCAGGTTATGTTCGTGGGGGTTGTAATGGGTAAATACCATCTCAATGGCGGTGTAGCACATTTCTACTGTTTGTTGGAGCATAAAAGATGCTCTTAAATTCCTCTTCTTGGAAATAAAATTTAAATAACCATCCCAGAAATCTTTAGCAGCATCATACCATTCTTTAAAATCCTCTTCAGCAATTTCCCTTCTTCGGGCTGGTGTTAATTCCACGGATTCGGACAACTCAACATTCCCGGAATTATAAAGGATTTTTCCTTCACGTTTGATATCGGTAAAGAAGAATTGCTTTTCTTCCAAATTGCTGTTTACAAAATCAATGGTTTCCACAATCAGTTGAACATGAACCGGAATATCTTTAAATGCCCCGTTAAGCTTTAGACTCAATTCCTTTTTTGTTTCATATTCCAAAACCGCAACCAAAATGTCATAATCGCTTTTTTTGCCCTGGGTTTTGCCCCTTTTTTCTTTGTAGTTTCCACGTGCATACGAACCAAACAGCACAACTATTTCTGCTTTTCCGCTGTCAACAATCCGTTGCGTTATGGTTTCCAGTTCCTTGCCTTTATTCGTAGGAAGATGGGATAATATATGGGTTAAGTCTGTCACTCTATTTTTATTTTTCTCAAACTTAACTGTTTTTTTTATTTTATTGAATTTTGGGTTGCGATTGATTGCTTTAACGAATTGACATTGTTTAGGCGAAGAACTGCGGTTGAATTACCCGCTGTACCCCGCATTACATATAGCTTTTGTTAACGCCTGGTTTTTTCTATCCCATCAGTCAATTTTGTTTCCAATTCTTCGATGCTTGGTAGTTTTGTTTTAATGTTATCAGGAATTGCATCAGTAAGTCTGTATTCACTAATTCCCATAGGTTTGTTTATGTCCCTAAGCGCATATTCTGCTTCGATTTTGTCTTTTTTCCTGCACAATAAGATTCCAATAGTTTGGTTATCCTCTGGCTTTTTGATTTGGCTGTCAACAGCAGACAGATAGAAATTTAATTTTCCTGTATATTCGGGCTTAAATCTTCCGGCTTTTAGCTCAATTACAATGTAGCTTCTCAGGTCAAGGTGATAAAAAAGTAGGTCGATGTAGTAGTCCGATTCACTAACTTCAATTTTGTACTGTCTTCCCACAAATGCAAAGCCTTTTCCCAATTCAAGTAGGAACCTTGTAATGTTCTTTACCAATTCATCTTCAATTGCTTTTTCAAGTGCATCGTCATGAAGTCCAAGAAAATCAAAGTTGTAAGGGTCTTTTAAAGATTGTACTGCAAGGTTTGCTTGGTTTTCTGGTAAAGTCTGTGGAAAATTTGTTGTAGAACTTCCCTTTTTAAGAAATAGTTTATTTGTTATTTGGATTTCCAATGTGTCCCTGTCCCAATTGTTTTTTATTGTCTCGTTACTGTAAAACTCTGCTTCGTCAATGTTTTTTACTTTTGAGATTATCAGTCGGTTATGCCCCCAAGGAATTTGTGCCACGCTTTGTGGCACAAATGGATATTTTTCGGAGTAAAATTTGTACCATTGCCTCATTGCATAGATATTCCGTTTTGAGAAACCTTTCATGTCGGGAAACTCATCTTTCAACTCAACTGCAACTTGCTCAATCAATTTGCTTCCCCAATTGCTATTGCTTTGTCTTTCTGTGATATCTTTTCCAATATCCCAGTAAAGTTCAAGTATTTGGGAAGTAACAGCCAAGGCAACTTTTGTCCGTGCAGCATGAATCTTGGATTTTAGATTCTTAATCCAATTTTTATATTCCGTTGATTCGATTATTTCTTTCATTCTGCTAAGTTAACCTTATTATGAAAATCCTGTCGGTAAGCTGTCATTTAAACTTGGCGTTAACTAGTCTGTCTGTAAGCTAAAGGTATATTATACTTCTTAATGCGAGAAATATTATCAACCTTTTGTTTATTATATTTCACCTTAATCCAATCTATTTTACTTAGGGGCATTCGTTCGTTTTTTGTTTGGCTTGTACAAGTTAGCATTTTTTATGTAATGTTCAATGTTTCAAAGCGGACGTTTATTGTTTCAATCTTGTAGTTCATTGTTTTAGGTGTGGAGTCAATTGTTTTAATCGCGATGTTTATTGTTTAGCAATCGGACTTCATTGTTTAACCACCGGAGTTAATTGTTTCGTTCATTGAGTTCAATGTTTTGATCATGACTGCCATTGCGGCAGGTCGTTCGGTAATTGTGTCATTCGCAGAGATCATTGTTTTAATGCGTGAGTAGTTTGCTTTAACAATGGAGTAGTTTGTTTTAGTTAGCTTGATAGTTTTTCTTAAGCGCACAAGCTTTGTTTTAATATCCGGCTAGTCTGTTTCGATCATTTTGACCGTTTTGGGGTTTTAGCCAACAATTGTCCTTGCCCGGATGTATTCCTGGTAAAACTCCGTGTCGGAATATTCAAAGCGGATCATAATTTTGTCCAGCTTCTCCTTTAACAGCTTATTGGTGGCGTCAAAAAGTTCATCCAGCTTATCCATTGCTGCAAAAGCCTGGTTCCTGATAACCCTCGGTTGACCAATAAGTACCTTAAAATCATCCAGACTGGTTTCCAGCTCAGAAACAATTTCTTCGGTAACAACAAAATCAACCAATTGGTCCAGGTTTTCACGGGCAATGTCAATTAATGGCTTAACCAAAGCCTCGATATCTGTTTCCCGGGCGCGGGAAATATCGGTTTTGGTAAGCTTTACTTTAGCCGTAATCTCAGGAAGGTTGTTTATGGCCGCATAGGCTTGCAATGTGCCCGAAAGCGACATCGCCTTTTGAGCAAGGCCATTCTTTACCTCCTCCTTATTGGCTGTAATTTCTACACTGCCCGGATTGGTTTTCTCATTCTGGGCTTCTATTCGCTGGATCAGTTCATCCAGATCGTTTTTCATACTCACCAGGATAGGGATGGTGTTCCACAGACTGGTGTTATTGTTAAGCGATGTTTGCGTATTTAGAAACATTCGCTGGTGTTTTGTTTGAACAATGTTCATTTTAATTAATTTTTAATGATTAATAAACGAACCAGTTCAATTCTATTTTCATTCCGACGATAAAACTAAGAAATGTCCTGTTAAATAACAATATTTCAGTTTTCGATTTCAAAGGATCCGATCTTTTCAAAAGATCGGATCCCTTAACAGCCATACCAATTTCAACCAAAAAAGTGCGGCGTTCATTATGCGCTTAGCCGGTTTACGGCTTAGCGCCTGTATTCTAAAGAGCCCTGAAGGCTTGCCTGCCGAAGGTAGGGGCATGATATCAATAGCCCAGTGCGAAGTGAAACGAAGCGCTGGGTATAAAGAAACATCGACCTCAATCGTCCGGCATGAGATGTAATTTTGTGGAAAACCTTTTCCCGGACGGAATCTCTGGACATTTCAATTATCAACCCGTTTCCTGTCACAGTTTCCTTTTAGTTATCAGGGTCTGTATCAACCGGAGGGAGATCCCGGATCTCCATTCTATTGCGTCCGGGATGACGAGCATCAAGCATCAGAGGTCAGGTAAGCAGCATCCGATTTCCATCTTCGGTCTTCCAGCTCCTAAATACACCCACAAACAAAGCCATCCGCCATGCCTTCAAGCAGTTCGGCTTCTTTTTTCTTTTCATTGTCGCTACCTTTGCAATTCGCACAAACAGGAAGGTTTACAGCAGGGTTCCGGGAAGAAGTTTCAGGATCTACTTCTTTTTCGCAGACAAAACATTTTGAAAAGATATTTTCCATCTCACTTATAATTTCGGTGCAAAAATAGAAAAGTATTGCCAATTTAAAATTCATTCGTTTTGACTCTCCCTCTCCTGTTTGCCGCAGGCAAGTATCCCTCTTTTCTCTAAGCTACCCTTTATACACATCTTTTATTTGGTAATAACAATCCATTTTATCAACATTTAAATGTAAAATATTCAATTTTGAATACCCAATATT
>JANQII010000169.1 GCA_028282195.1 Prolixibacteraceae bacterium | reverse complement strand
GAATTACCGCTGCCATTTGAAGCACCGGACACACCGGACTGTGTAACTGTCCAGCTGAAGGTTGTTCCTGCGACCGCGCCTGAAAGGTTAATGTTTGTAGCATTTCCGGAACAAATAGTTTCCGATACTGGAGATGGAGTAACATTTGGCGTAGGATTTACAGTTATTGTTGCTGAACCTGTTATTGCCTGAGTGTCTCCGGCATCGTCTTCAACACTAACAAGATTATAGGTGAATGTTCCATCAATATTAGTTGGGGCATTAACAGAGACTGAATTACCTGAAGTAGTTGTTATTTGTTGGTTGGAACCTCCGTTTATAGTGTAAGTAAAGGTATATGGGGTAGTTCCGTCTGAGCCAGTAAAAGTTATTGAAGGTTCTGTATCGTCTTGACAAACAGTAGTGGTTCCGGATATTGCAGCTGAAGGAAGAGGTGGCAGTGAAGGTACAGGAGAGGTCATTTCTCCAGATGATTCATAAATAAAGAATTCTGTCTTTGCCAGGGGTTTGCCCTCCAGCATAAAATCAACATTTCCAAAATCTTTAGCACTAATTGTAGTCGTGCATAATAACAATGCGATAACACTAAGTAGCATTATGCCTGATCTCCCTTTATTTTTTGCCATATACAAGAGATTTGCCCATCTCCATCTCAAAGCATATTAATTGCCCATTCCATATGCTTTGTCAAGTAAGCCCACAGTTATTTAATTATACCTCGTTCTATAACTTAAAATTCAGGAATGTTGATGTAAAGAAGTGTTGCTCTAACTTTAAGGCTTCCAAAATCAATGATCTGTTTTGGCGTACCTCTGTCATCGCAAATGGATTACCATCTCCATCGCTGATGATTACAGAGTGATTTACTTCAAAGTCAGAAATCCCCTTTCCCTAAAGAAACAATTGACAGAAACCTCTACAAATTTTTCTATACCAAAAAGGGATTTTTTTACATCAATTGATAATATATCAACTGAAGGGGTGGTGTCCTCACAAAAGAAAACTGCCCTTAAAAAAAATACCCCTATTAGGTTAATCTTACTCATTTGAGTTTCCTGTACAATTACTTACATCATCAAACCTGACGAACCGCAATTCAATCAACCTGTTAGAGATTTTTTTAAATAAAAATGTCTAATTCACTCATCGCACTTTAAAAGTACGATAAAATTGGATAACTGACTAGAAGTGAGTTGTTAACAAGTGCCTGTTTGTAACTTGGAAGCAACAGTAAATCAGTTTATTATTAATCGGTTTTCTTGGAAAAGGTAACCCCGAATTGGGTAATTTCCCTACCTTTTTTTATCGATTTTTTTTGGTGCTTTACTGATCTGATCAGCATACTGTTAATTAGATTTTGTGTTTAGTGCTGAAGGCCTGTTTCTTTGGCCAGGTTTAGGATCAGTTTAAATTTCCGGTGGATCTTCATTGATGCATACCCTAAGTTTATTCAAAGCAGTAACGTTGGTGTAAGAAACTGAGCAGGGTGATACTGCAGGAATACCACGCCCACCCGCATTACATTTGCAATTTATTGTGCATCGTTTTTTCAAGGAATCCGAAAAGATTTTCAACATCTTCAAATGTTTCCCTTAATTTGTTGGCATCCAAATTTTTAATAAATAGTGGTGCATCTTTCAACTTGCCGTATTTTTTCTTTTTGATTTTTTCTCTTTTTTTGAATGTGTAGAATCTGCTTAGTATTGTGTTTAGTTTGTCATCGGGATGGACAATTTCAGTTGGGTGTTTTTGAAAGATTTCATCATTGGCTAACAGCAAATGTCTTTTTTCTCTTTTGTAGAAAGACATTCCTTTTTCTATTGAATCTGGTTGAGATAAAATCCAACTTTCCATTTTTTGAATCATAAAAAACACAAAATCAGCATATTCTTCTAATTCTAATGTTTCGATTTTTGTCGTTCTTTTATCTTTTGCACCGTCAAGGTCTATTAGCAGAGAGCAATGATTTTTCTGAATACGTTCTTTAAATAATTTACCTGCATTTTTTTCCCCGGCACCCATTTCGATTTCTAAATTGAAATATTCAGGACTCACAACCTGAGTTAATAATTTATAGAAACTTTCTCTAAGTTTTTCACTGTTTACAAAGGTTTGAGCTTCTATTTTATTGCCAGGCATAACACCTCCCTCAATAACAATTTTAATTGTTACCATCTTTTCCCTCCAAGTTTACCGTTTAACCAGAGTTGACCTAAGAGATAGTCTTCATTCCAATCCTCAAATTCATCTTCATCTTTTATTGAAACCTGTGTTTTATTCGATAAATCTTTTTCGAAAATTAGAATGTCTGAAATGTCAAATGAATTTAATGAAAGTGGGGAGTGTGTAGCAATGATTAATTGAGTATTCTTTGAAGCATATTTAATTGCTTCCGAAACGGTATTTATCATGTCAGGATGTAAACCAATTTCTGGTTCATCAATGCAAACCATACTTCCTCTGTCGGGATTGTACAATATAGACAGTAATAAAAGAAACCTTAATGTTCCATCTGAGATATGTTCAACTCCAACAGTTTTGGCTAATCCTTTTTCTCGTAAAACGAGATAAAACTTTGAACCAAGAAAATCAAAATTAATGTCTTTAAAATTATGATTTGCATTTTTGAGTAAATTTTCAATTTTATCATAATCAAGGGAGTGGTGATTTTTAATACGATGTAATATCTGAACAAGATTTTCTCCTGACGCAAGAAGTTGATTCTCTGTGCTGTATGTTGCCGGTTGTCTAATAGGGCTTTTCAAAGTGGTATCAAAATAGTCATAAGCGACTACGGACTCAATTGCAGCTTTTAATGCAAATAATGGTAAAAATCTGTTAGGATCCGAAATTTGTCTTAAAACCAGTTCTTGTTCTTTGAATGATAAATCTCCATCAGTTTGAGGATAGTACTGAATACTGATTTTACTTTTTTCCCTGGTTGAAATTTGCCCTTTTCCATTTTTCATTTTGAGAAATACAAAAGGGGAATCATATTCTTTTTCTTCATTTTGACTGTAAATGTACTCTTCCAGATAATATGATGTAGTACCAGATTTATGAATAGTAATTTCATAGACAGGATTACATGGAAACCGATATCCCTTATTATCAATTTTCTTATTTAAAGCATTTTTATCAAATTCATAACTGATGCGAATAGTATCTGATTGAGATTCATTGAAGTTCCCAACAGTACTGAATCCCCCCCAGTCTTTTAGAAATAGTTTTTCAAAACCATTTCCAGCAATACCGTCAAAAAGTAAGCGAATTGATTTTAAAAAATTAGATTTACCACTCCCATTAATTCCAACAAGAATATTAATATCCGAATTTAGGTCAATCTTTGTTTTTTCATCAAATGAAAAGAAGTTTTCTAATTCGATTGATTTTATCATGTTTTTTACTTTTTTACAAATATACAATTTATTAAACTGAAGGTTGGGAATCGTTGATTTAGCTTTAGTATAACATTTAAAAACCCACCTCCTTTGGTGGTGGTCATGTTTAAAGGGCTGTGCCTTGATCTTTATACAAGAAAAGAAAATGTAAAATATCGAATAAGCCTACCTGTCGGATTTCCTCCTGCAGGGACGGCAGACAGGAAATATCTAATCAGAAAGTTCCTGGCTGGTTTTTACATTTTTTGTTTCTTATTTTGACTTTCTGTATTGTTTTTCCTTGAAGCGCCTATGGGTGCAATCAAACCCACCTTCTTTTGGGGTGGATATTTAGGCTTTTTTTAATTATATACAATAAAGTAACGGAGACAAAAAAAGTACCAAAGTTCATAAGTGCATGAGTCCCGTAGAAGGAACGGGTAAAGGTAAAGGGAGACAAAATAGCCAGGAAACAAGAGCCAAGAATCAAGCAAGGTACTTGTTACGAGTTAAACCAGAGCTTATTGCTTTCTCATCCTTCCATTCTCATCTTCCCCATTCGTACAGTTAAATTCTTCAAGCTAAAAATCCAGAAACCAGGTTTAGAATACCCTGTAATGGTGAGAATAGAAACGACTGTAATTTCTGTTTCTACGGCCACGGTTAGATGATAAATCGAAAGTCAAAAATATTTCTATAACATTGGGAATGAATTTTTTAGCTTTTGGGCTAAGAGGCATTTTATAGTTTAGCCCAAGTAGCATATTTTCAATGTGTAATGATGTGCTAACCCCTAACTCTCCTGTATCGTAGATTTGTGCAGTATTAATGTGCTGGTTTAAACCAATTGAAAATTCATTTATGATTAATTGCTGGTAAAAGTCAAAACGGATTTTATCGCCTTGTTTGGTTGCCACATTATAGAAGTACAAGTAGCTATACCTTGGTAAAAGTCCACGACGATTGTATTTATTAAGGTGAATCTGATACCCCAGTTGTGATGATATCAGCATATTGATTTTATCATCATCATTCTTTACAAACGAAAATTTAGGGCGATTGATATGTTTGGCAGAAACACCAAAGAGTGTGTTCTTTCTGTTATGAACTAAAAATGAAACACCAAAATCAATAGAGCTTACGCGATCAGATAAAATAACAGGATCAATCGTAAAGTTGCTGATTTCCCCGGTATGAATATCAATTTGATCTTCAAATATGATGTTGTTGTAATCAAAAGAAGCTGTGGTATAACCTGCTGTTACTGCCGGATAGAAAATCCAAAACCGGTTAAGTTGCACACGATATATATAAGACAAGTTTACTTTTGTATTTTGGTATGCAGAGTTTCTTAGTTTTGTGGATAAAATATCCATACCAATTCCAAAGTTGTTATTGGTGAAGAAATTATTGAAGAAAGCATATCTGTTTTCTACAGCATTAAGTGAGGACTTACCTGAAAATTCATTAACAACACCAACCATTGTACCCTCGTTAAAAGCATGGAAACTTGGGTTTATGTAAGATGGTATTTGATCCATGTTCTGGATAAATTCATCCTGACTGAATAATGCTTTGGTCCCACTAAGCAAGGAAATCAGAAGGAATAATATATGTCTCTTTTTCACGATCATTTTACAATTATAGCATTATCAGTTACAATTATTACTTCCTGGTTAAGTCTGGTTCCATAGAAAATGTATTTGAAAACCTGGCTGTTGAAAGGAGTCCCATCCTCTCTTGTCCCGTTCCATCCCCATTGTTCAGGAAGGTTGGCTGTTTCATGGGATGTCGTAAAAATTAAGTTATTCCAGGTGTCATAAATGTTCAGGGTGAATGCAACAATTCCCGTGAAACCACCTTCAAAGTAATCATTAATACCATCTCCATTAGGAGTAAACGCAGTTGGGAACATTACATTGTAACCTTTACCAATAACAATCTTGTTTTGAACCTCGTTGGAACATCCGGCAGCATTAAATACAGTAAGTGTAACATCAAATTCACCTTCCGTTTTGTACGAATGAATTACATCAACAATTTTTTCCTGATCTAACGATAATGGAAGGATATCCGAACCATCGCCAAAATCCCAGGTCAGACTATCGTAAACATCAGTGGTCGTATTAATGAATTCAATTTCTTCACCAACACCGGTAATCCCAAATTGCAAGAAACCTTCAGATTCGTAACGGAATGATGGATTAGCTACGCCATCTTCAAGTATTACAAAAGCACCACACCCGGATTCATTTACTGCATTTAAAATGGCGTTTGAAACAGGTGAATCAATGTAAACCTCATAAGTGCCTTCTCCAATGAAATTGGCATTAACTAATTTTTCATCGTAATAGAAAAGTGTACTTCCGGTATTGATTTCGGTTACTTGTATCGTTAAGAAGCCAGGAGTTCCTCTACACAATTCCGGACTAAGATATGGCCCGTCTAAAATGGTAACACTTTCATCTTTATTAACGATGTATAATGCTTCGTAACGGACAATTGGATTGTTACTGTCACAATTATCAAAGTCGCTTAAAACTGTCAGCTTGTAACGGCCAGATGCTAAATCACTAATTGTTCTTACGTCTGTATCGACAATTGAATAAGTTGTTTCACCGTTTGCTGGACTTACTATTTCTTTTTCCCAGCTTATGCTGTATGGCTCACGTCCCCCTTGAATATTTACGGATATTGAACCATCATTAACATTTTCATCACAGCTTACATTTTGGATTTCTTCAAACACCTCAATTTCATTATAACTTACATTGAAATTGAAAAGAATTGGGTCAGTTGAACAACCTCTCTGATCTTTGATAACCAGTTGATATATACCAATGGAAACAGGAACCTCATTAAATCCATTGATTACAGAATTGTCAGGTGCTGTCCATTCGTAATTGTAGAATGTATTTCCGTCGGTATCTTCAAATGGTACACCTCCTTCAACCAGGGAAGTGTCCAGAGTGAACGTATAAATTTGGGTGCAAACATCCAGTTCATGGGATGTTGCTCCGGTATAAGCCAAAGCTGTAAATTCACCAACCGTGAAGTTTTGTAAAATATCACAGCCTTCATCACCTGAAGGAAGTTCTTCGACAACCCTTAATAAATGATCTCCCGGTTCAATGTTCTTAATAATGTATTGATCATTAAAAGAGTTGTAAATTAAGCTACCGCTGGTTAATGATATTTCAGTACCATCAAGATAGAATTTCAAAGAATTGTCGGCTTTCATTCGGAATGCGTAGCCAAAATCTGAGTCTTCACAATCAGGAAGCCTAACAGCATTATCAAACATTTCGATGGATGAACTGGCTAACGAGAATGTTTGTACGTAGGTGTCGCAAAGAGAATTGCTGCCGTCAATAATAGTAACCCTATATTCTCCGGGCCCTAAATTATCCATTGTTAATTGGCCACTTACTGCAGGCATTGGTTGCCAGGAATAACAATCAGTTACACAATCAGGATCATCTGGATTGATCAAATCCCATTTCTCCCATTCAACGGTATAAGGTACTACAATGTTAGAGACTGTAAGCTCAATTGATGCGTCACCGTTCGAAGCACATTCTCCATTTCGGATAACTTCAACAACTTCAAAATCGGTAGTAAGTTCTACCAGTTCAATGTTAATTTCTTCTGATTTACATTGGTTGATATCAGTAACAATAAGCGTGTAAATACCTATTTCTTCAAGATTATTGACCTGGTTTAAACCGGTGCCACTTTGAGCAAAATTATTTGGTCCAACCCATTCATAGAAGAATGGAGCAGTTCCTCCTGTTACATTAACTTTGATACTACCTTTAATGCTACATCCAACATCTACAACGTCGTTATCTTCATCATAGGTAATTTCTATAGGTTCAGGCGATTCAATCCTGAAATTGATTGGTGCGCCTGGTGAGCAGTTGTAAAATTCGAAGAACTCAATAACATGATCACCTGTATCAAGATTAGCAATTTGCACAAAACCATTCTCATCAGGTGTGAAGTCAATACTTGCAGCTCCATCCAGTTGATAGCTGTAAGGTTCAGTACCTCCTGTAACTTTGTAGGTAATACTTCCTTTGTATGATTCAGAGAAACAGGCTGGAGTTTCGGATATCGCTTCTTCGGTAACAGTGAAGGGGGCAGGTTCTGTAATTTCAGTGGTGTCAGCTACCATACATACGATAGGTGCTACACTGATGTCAACTACTTCGACATGGTATTTACCGGCAACAAGGTCAATAATGCTTAGTTGGTTTTGAAGGGCTGGTAATTCCACACCATCTTTAAACCAATTAATTTCAAGTACACTTGATGGGTCAGACGAAACATTGATGTCAATGCTTGCTGTAGCATCACCCGGGCAATCAAGTACTGGTTTTGTTGCCGTACTCGTAACAGTAATTGGATCTTTATTATCAATAGTTGTTGAATATTCAGCGGTACAGCCAATGTTATCTTCTACATCCAGATAATAAGTATCAGGTGCTAAACCTGAGATATCCCTATCGGTAGATAGTTGAACTTTTACCCCACCGTCAAAAATACTCCAGGAGTATTTGTAAGGTTCAACTCCACCAGTTATTGTGTTTGGATCGAGCGAAATAGCACCATCATCAGTGCCGCCACATTGAATATTGGTAACAGTTATCAGGTCTTCATCAATGTTGAGTCCGAGTGGAATTGTTGCAACTTTAGTGAATGTTTGGGTACAAGGGGCGTCCACTACTTCAATGGTGTAGGTTTGACCCCTTATAAGATCACTAAATGTTACATCTCCGGCTGTATTTTTAACTTCAGTACTGGCATCAGGTTTTATCAAAGTAACTTCGTAGTTTTCATTTCCACCAGATATCCGTACTGTAATTGAGTTGTTGCAGGTAGTGTCTAACTCGATAACCAGTGGTTCTGGTTCAGGAACTTCAAATACAGCAGTATCAGTACAAACAGCATTACTCACTAACAATTGATAATAGCCCCCTGTTAAATCACTAATACTTAAGTTTGTACTAATTACCGTTGGATCACCTACTTCAGTCCATTCATAAACATTTGGTAGTTTATTTTCCTGAACTACCTGAGTCGTCATTTTTCCATTTACTGAAGCGCCTGTTGAAGCAAACACGGTGAATGGGGAACCTGCAGTCTGTGCCGTTAGTTTAATAGTTGCACCAGTAACCGAAACAATAACTGCCGGATTTGAAATAGCAGCAGCCAGATCAGCTGCAACTTCATCATTGGTCTGAGGGTTGCTTAGCGCATTTAAAACAACGGTATGGCTATAAACGGTTCCGTTGATGATTAATGAATATACATCATCAACTGCTGGTGTTCCACTTAAAACAATATCTACAATTTGAGCCTGGGCAACATTGCCACCAGTTATCCTGCTTAAAGGAATATTAATAGCACCATCATTCCCGCCGTTACAACTTACAGGGGTAATATCATTAGCTGCAATTGTTGCATCATCAATAACCGGATATTCGTCAATTGTAATTTTTACTGTATCTGTATAAGCAAAGCAAACATGACTGCCAGCCAGAGTACTAATATCTTTTCTTCGGAAATAAGTGGTTACAGC
Organism: Prolixibacteraceae bacterium; assembly: GCA_028282195.1. GTDB lineage: Bacteria > Bacteroidota > Bacteroidia > Bacteroidales > Prolixibacteraceae > Sunxiuqinia. The sequence continues at coordinate 26,843 of JANQII010000169.1, read as the reverse complement.
TGGCGATGATCCGTAGGTTGAACTTGTTTCACCTGCAATATCGTTCCAATTGAACAGATCAGTTGAGCTTTGCCATTGATGTGAAAGCAATCCACTGGAAACAGCTGCCTTGGTTTCTGTAAATGTATCAGCTAAATCACCCCCACAAAGTGTTTGGTCAGCAGTAATTTCTCCAGGCTCAATCGCATTTACATTTACGGTACTCACTGTTGAGTAATCTTCACACGTTAAATCGATTGTTGTTGTCCATGTTCTCCAACGGAAATGAGTTGTTTCTGTTAAGGCTGCTGAAAAGAATAGTGTAACACCATTTTGGCCGACAACATCTGTCCATGTAGCTCCGTCAGTTGACTGTTGCCAGATGGCCTCTGCACCTTTTATCCCGTCGGTACTAATTGAAGCAGGAATTTCCCCTAAACAAACAAATTGATCTGCATCAGCTGTTCCTCCCACTAATTCATTAAAGATATCAACCGTTACAATATTTGTATATACTGAGCATGGAGATCCATCAACTGTACTGATATCTTTTCTTCTGAATTGGGTTGTTTTTGTCAATGCTCCGGGAGAATAAGTTGGTTGAGTAGCTCCAATTATATCTTCCCATGTGCCACTATCATCTTTTTCCCATTGGTAAGATACTGTTCCGGTTCCGGTAGCAGGGGTTACCACGGAGAAGTTTGCAACGGTGCTGTTGTAGCAAAGAACCTGGTCAGACCCAATCTGCCCGGGGCTAATTTCGTTTAATGTGAGTGTAACAACAGGGGAGTATTTTTCACAAGTAAGTGCACCCGAAACTTCCCAAACATGTAAACGGTACATGGTTGTTTCGGTAATTGGAGCAGAGAAAGCAAGTGTCGTTCCGGTTTCGCCGGCAACAGGATTCCATGTCGTACCATCTGTTGAAGATTCCCATTGTTTATTGGTACCCAATGCCCCTGTAACAACAATATTTGCCGGGTTATCGGTGCTGCAAACCGTTTGGTCCCCATTGGTTGTCCCTCCCTGAACTTCAGGAAGAATCTCAACGGTAACTTCATTACTGTACAATGGGCAATCATCTCCATATAAAGTGCTGATGGCTTTTCTTCGGAATAAGGTAGTTGTTGTTAATGCCCCTGGTGAATAGGTTGGTTGAGTTGCGTTGAGAATTTCTTCCCAGGTACCGGTATCATTCTTCTCCCATTGATATGACATTACGCCTGAACCTGAGGCTGGGGTCGTAACAGTTAAATTGGCAACAGGGCTATTGTAGCAAAGCAATTGATCAGAACCTATAGCACCAGCAACTATCTCATTAACGTAAATGGTTGCTACTGGTGAAAATTCTTCACAAGTTAACGCACCAAACGTTTCCCAAACCCTAAGCCTGAAATAAGTTGTTTGGGCCAATGGGGCAGCAAAAGCGAGAGAAGTCCCGGTTTCGCCGGCTATATTTGTCCAACCTGTTGTTCCATTAGCAGAAGATTGCCATTGTTTGTTGGTGCCCAATGTCCCTGTAACAACAATAGTTGCCGGATTATCCGTACTGCAAACCGTTTGGTCCCCATTCGTTGTTCCTCCCTGAACTTCAGGAAGAATCTCAATAGTAACTTCATTGGTATAAGCAGTACAGTCTACACCGTTTAATGTGCTAATATCTTTTCTTCGGAAAATTGTAGTTGTTGTTAAATTTCCGGGAGAATAGGTTGGTTGATTTGCACCAACAATGTCACCCCAGGTCCCGGTGTCATTTTTCTCCCATTGATAAGTAATCGTACCTGAACCGTTGGGCATGCTAACAACGGTTATGTTTGATGTTAAGCTATTGTAGCATAAAAGTTGGTCACTTCCAATCTGTCCAGGGCTTATTGCGTTTACATTTACAGTTGCGATATCAGAGTATTTTTCACAACTACCTCCACTAAAAGAAGACCATGCTCTTCTTCTGTAGTAGGTGGTTTCACTTATCGGTGCTGTAAAGGTTAAGTTTGTACTTTGTTCTCCTGCAATGTTGGTCCAGGTACCTCCGGCAATAGAATCCTGCCACTGGCCAAAAGCACCAACTGATCCTGTCACAGTGATTGGTGAAGGATTATCTGTAGTACAGACGGTTTGGCCGGCACTAACTGTTCCTCCCTGCACTTCAGTAACTTCTACAAATACAGCATTGCTGAAGTCAGAGCATGCTAAACCATTAAATGTAGAAATATCATTTCGCTTATAGTAGGTTGATTGAGTTAAGGGGGCTGTGAACGTATAGCTTGATGCAGTTGCACCGGTTATGATTGAGTAATTTGTTCCATCTGTTGATGACCACCACTCGTAAGTTGCTGTTCCGTGTGCTTCAGGAAGGCTTTCATTTGTAATGTTGTTTGGCGTTGTATTGTGGCAAATACTTTGATCTCCCGTAATGGTTCCGGGGGTTATGGTGTTTACATTAATGGTAACAATATCGGTTTCAGAATAGGAGATTGTTCCGTAATCAGTTCCGTCAATTATCGTGTTGGTAATTCTTCGCAGATAAGTTGTTGTTGTAAATTGACCTGCTGATGGATCGTAATTAATGGAGTTTGCCCCTGCTATTGGGTTAAAAACAATGTTATCTGTAGAAGATTCCCATTGATAGCTTAGATATGAAGTTCCTTCAACTGTTCCGGTATTCGATTCGATTAGGGCAGGATCGTCATTTATGCAAATTGTTTGATCTTCATCAAGGGTCCCCGGCCCCGGAACTATTATCTGGACTTCTGTGTCGGTATCATATACCCCGCATTCAATGGAAAAGTAGGTCCTGTAATGGACTCTTCTAAACCAGCTTGTTTGCAGTACAGGATCAACGGGGGTATAGCTTTCCCCATCATTGGTGCCGGGGGCATCAATAAAATTACTTCCATCGGTAGAGATCAGCCATAAATAACGAAAATTACTTCCATCACCACTCCCTAATGTGACATTGTTGATTGTACTGGGGACTGTATTGTATGGAACAATCTCAATCAGGCTGGATGCACTTATACTGTTGGGGTTACTTGTTGCAACACTCCCGGGGTCAGCACTCCCGCCGACTTCAAATTTAATGGAATTACTTTCTACATCACATGCCTTACCGTTTAAGGTTGTAGTGGATATCCTTCTGTAAAAAATATCGGCAGTCACTGCAGGAGGTTCAAATGAAGCTTCGTTTGCCCCTGCTATATCTGACCAGCTTGAATTATCGGTTGAAGTTTGCCACTGGTAACTTATTGTTGCCCCGACAGTTGCCTGAAGTCCGAAATTTTCAACGATTTCCCCGGGAGAAGTATTGAAACAAACGGTAACAGGTCCGGTTGAGCCATACCACATCCTTACTTCATGGGTTGCATCATTTGAGAATTGGTTGACATATACGGACGAAATATTGGATGTGACAGAACAATCAAGGCCACTTAAATTAGAAGTAGCTACCCTCCTAAAATAAGTTGTTTGGGCCAGGACCCCGGGAGAATAGGTTGGTTGGTTATTTACAATGGGTGTCCATATTGTTAAATTCGTGGAACTTTCCCAACTGTAGGTTATGGTACCAGCTGCAGTTGCACCGGTAATACTCGTAATAGTTGCAGGGGTATCCCCTCCGCAAACAGTTTGTGTTGATAATATCTCTCCGGCGTCAAAGGTATTTACTTCAACAAAAACAGGAGCTGTAATATCTGAACAAGTTGTTCCAGGTGTATCGCTAATCGTTTCGCGGTAATAGTGGGTTGAGGTCATAATTCCCGGAGGGGGATTATAGGTAGGGCTTGTTTCACCAATTAGCGGGTTGAATGTTGCTCCCCCATCAGTTGATGAATACCATTGATAGGTAACTCCAACCGTTTCGCCACCGGTTACGGTTATAATTGCAGGATCACCTCCCTGGCAAACAGTTTGGGTTGCCGGAGCTGCAGTTCCCGGATCAAATTCACCGGAAACGGTTATGGTAATTTCATTTGTAATATCAGAACATACAACAGTATTGAGCGTACTGTAGTCAATCCTTCTATACTGCATGGTTTCAGTCATAACCCCCGGAGCATAAGTTGCATCCGTTTCGCCAACAATAGTTGTCCATGCTCCGGTTTCAGTTTTAGATTCCCACTGATGGGTAAGTGCACCTGCAGCATTCGCAGCAGCAAGTTCGCTGAAATTGGGCAAGATGGTCCCATAACAAACGGTTTGATCGTTTCCAATAGTACCGGCTTCCATTACGTTTAATGTTTTAACCGTAATCGAGGAGTGCTCTGTACAAGTAAAAATTCCTATTGTCGTTGAAACTTCCCTTCGGTAATAAGTGGTTGCTGTTATTGGGGCTGTAAACGCCAGGCTCAAACCAGTTTCTCCCGAAATATCAGTCCATGGGGCTAATCCGTCCGGGGATGACTGCCATTGACCGGAAACCCCAATTGCTCCGGTAACATTGATTGTAGCCGGAATATCATCAGCACAAAGGGTTTCGTCTGCAGCCGAAGTTCCACCGGCAACTTCAGGTAACACTTCAACTGTAATTGTGTTACTGTAAGCTGGACAAGCAACTCCATTTAAAGTACTTGTGTCTACACGCCTGTATTGAGTCGTTTGCGTTAGGACTCCCGGGGAAAAACCGGCATCTGTTTCACCGCCAATTGGTCCCCACGCCCCTGCTCCAACTTTTGATTCCCACTGATGGGTTAAAACCCCTGCAGGAACTGCGGAAGCTAATTCAATAATATTGGATGCCAGCGAATTGTAACAAATAGTCTGGTTATTCCCAATAACCCCGGACGTGATTGTATTAACAAAGACTGTAGAAACAGTCGATAATTCAGGGCAATCAATTCCACCTCCACTGTTTAGGGTTTGTCTTCTGTAATAGGTAGTCTGTGAGGGAGCAACAGTAAATACAAGATCAGCAGCTACTTCACCCGGAATATTATTAAAAGTAACATTGTCAGTAGAAGACTGCCATTGATAACCGGTTCCCCCGGCTCCGCCATTAACTTCAATGGTTGCGGGAATATCGCTGGCACAAATGGTTTGATCGGCTACACCAACACTGACTTCTGCTGTTCCACCGGTTGCAGCGGCTAATACAGTTACCGTTACGATATTTGTGTGTTCAAAACAAGCTTCCCCATTTAAAGTGCTTATATCTTTTCTTCTGTACTGGATTGTTTTTGTAAGAACCCCCGGGGCGTAGGTTGCTGAGGTTGCCCCAACAATATCTGCCCAACTACCTGATTCGTCAGACTCCCACTGATAAGTAATAGTTCCACTAAACGAAGCCGCAGCTGTTTCATTTAAAATTGAAGCTGTTTCCCCGTTACAAATTGATTGTTCGCCGGCAATTGTTCCAGCAGAGATCTGGTTTAAGAATATTGTGGAAACAGTAGATGTACCGGAACAAGTTGCTCCCACTCCGGCAGCTGATGCAACCCGTTGGTAGTAGGTGGTTACTACGGGCGATGCACTAAATGTTAAGCTTGCCCCAACTTCACCTGCAATATCGGTGAACGTAATATTATCAGTAGATGATTGCCATTGAAATGATGTACCCCCTGATGCTCCGGCTACTGTTATTGCAGCAGGAATATCCCCGGCACAAATAGTTTGATCAGCAACACCAGAGCTTACTTCGGCTGTACCACCAACTACAGTTGCTAAAACTGTGATGGTTATTGTATTTGTATAATCTGAACATACCTCACCATTTAAGGTGCTAATATCTTTTCTTCGGTATTGGGTTGTTGCAGCAACAGCACCCGGGCTATATGTTGCCAAATCTGCCCCGACAATTGTGTTCCAACCACCACCATCATTAGCTTCCCATTCGTATGTGAGTGCTCCGCTGTGAGTAGCTCCTGTATCTTCAGTGATCCCTGCCGCTGTTGAACCATTACAAATTGTTTGGTTCCCGGTAATAATTCCGGGAGTAATCTGGTTTACGAATACGGTGGAAACTGTTGAACCATCGGAACAAGTTGAGCCTGTACCGGAAGCTGTGGCTTCCCTTCTGTAATAGGTGGTAACCGAAGGGGCAATCGCAAAAGTAAGGTTTTCTGCAACCTCACCGGCAATATCCGTAAAAGTAATATTGTCGGTAGATGATTGCCATTGATAGCTAAGTCCTGTAGATCCTCCGGTTACAGATATCGTTGCCGGAATATCCCATGAGCAAACAGTTTGATCGGGAACGCCTGAACTTACTTCAGCAGTTCCCCCAACAACGGTTGGTAAAACGGTTACGGTAACCGTATTCGTTGGTTCAGTACAAGCTATTGTGTTTAATGTGCTGATATCTTTTCTTCTGTATTGAGTGGTTGACGCAATCGCCCCCGGGCTGTAAGTTGCCTGGGTAGCCCCGGAAATATCGGTCCAGCTCCCTGACGCGTCTGATTCCCATTGATAGGAAAGGGTTCCTGTTGCTGAAGCTGCCGTATTTTGCGTTAGTACCGATGCGTTTGTCCCATTACAAATCGTTTGTGTACCATTAATACTACCGGCTGTAATGTCATTTACATATACAATTGAAGCGGAAGAGAATGCAGAACATGTTGAACCTGTCCCGTTAGCAATCGATTTTCTGGCATAGTAAGTAGTTTCGGATGGAGTCGCTGCAAATGTTAAGGTTGCAGAAACTTCACCGGCAATAATTGTGTATGGAGATCCACCGGTAGATTTGTACCATTCATAGCTTGTTCCCCCGGATGATCCGGTAACTGATATTGTAGCTGGTATTGTGCTGGAACATACAGTTTGATCGGGAACACCTGAACTTATTTCAGCTGTACCACCAACAACTGCTGGTAAAACAGTTGCGGTAACGGTATTCGTGTGATCTGTGCATATAACCCCACCCAGGTCACTAATATCCCTTCTTCTGTATTGAGTTGAAGTGGTTATTGCTCCTGGCGAGTAGTTCGCGTTGGTAGCACCCACAATATCACTCCATGTTCCGGACTCGTTCTCTTCCCATTGATAAGAAATCGTTCCCGATCCGGATGCAGCCATGCTCTGGGTAAGGTTTGAAGCAACTGTTCCTTCACAAATTGTTTGGTTCCCAATAATAGCGCCGGCAGTTATCTGGTTCAGTTCCAAAAAAACAGAAGTACTGAAATCAGAACATGAAAATCCATTTCTGCTTAAGATGGTTTGCCTTCTGTAGTAAATTGATTCGGTTATGTTGGGAGGGTTGAAATCAATTGCCGTTCCGCCTGTCGCAATATCTGCAAAGTTTGTCCCATCGGTTGATGATTGCCATTGATAGGTTTCACCGGGTGTGGGAGTTGGGTCAGAAGTAACGCTGGCTCCAGCTATGGTTATCTGGGCTGGTGTGGCGTTTAAACACAAGGTTTGGTCACTGCTTGCTGTTCCTCCCGAAGTAACAGTTAATGAGCCTGAAGATACTGTTGCTACAGTTGCTCCATCTGCAAGTCCATTAAACGGATTGGTAGCTGAAAAGCTATAAGTGATATTTGAAGTTGCAGTTACTGCAGTGATCCCACGAATTTGTAATCCGCCAATTGTTATGTCATCAACAGTAGATGTTCCAAAAATTGTAATGTTGATCTGTAAAGTTTGTGGATCAGCATAAGCTGGAGTTCCAACGGTAATAATAGTTACATTGCTACCAGTTGAAGTTAAGGATGGATTCACGGCTGTATTAAACTCAAAGTTTGCCGGAAGATTTATCGTAATGGTTGTAGTTCCAGCTATAAAATCATTATTGCTTGTTTCGCTAAAAACAAGATCGCCTAAAGTAAAATATGAAGTAGGGAAAGTATTACCACAGGTTTCTATAGGCAAGTAAGGACTATTAGAGGTGACTTGCCCTAAAACTAAATTAAAAAAACAAAAGGTCCCGATTAGGGTGAATAGCATTTGCTTGCCTGTTTCTTTCATAGTAGAACAATTTTAGAATGCTCATATTATCATGAAATTGATTTTTGACAACAGAGCAAATTCTTCCTGATTTTTTTCAAAATAACCGGACCTGCTTATTTGGAAAATCATTTGATCGTAATTAAAATCTGTGTCCCTGAACAAAAACTGGAATAAATTACACGAAATGGTTTGAAAAAACCAAAGTCTTATTCCAAATGTTATTCACGTCAAGTTGTTAATTATTAATTGGTACCAAATACGCGATCCATCAAGTTTTATACCCCGCCGAAGATAAATTCCCTACCCAAAAAAGTGGAAAAGAATTGATTAATTTTTCATGAATATGAAAAAGCATTTCATCAACGAAAAACCATTGTACATAATTGAAAGCGGAACGAATTAATAAACTACATTTTTTCAACCTGATTTATAGCTTGTTGGAGTTGGTAGCTTGCTTGCTGGTCCTGCCCCACAGACTGAAGCGTTTTACGATAAAGTTCAAGGGTCTTTCCTTTGTTCCCGGATTCAAGATAAACACTACCCAGTAAAAAGACAGATTGAAGATGGGAAGGATGTTTCTTTATGGTTCCTTCCAGAATTTTTACAGCCGCAGCTTGTTTTTTATTTTGGTTTAGGAAGAAAGCATGTGTGTATGGGAATTTAGGGTCACTTGGGTCAGCCTCCATGGCTTGACGGCTAAATGTGCATGCTTCGTCTAAGCTCTTTGCAGCAACCATAATGCTTAAATTGTAAGCAGCTGTAGCATTTTTGTCATTTACTTTAAGAACATTGCGCATGGCTTTTTCAGCTTCGGGTATGTTTTGAAGTTCAGCCATTAATAGTCCGTAATTGAGGTTGGCTGCTTCATTTAAAGAATCAATTTCAAGTACTGTTTGCAGGTTTTCTACGGCTTTATTTTGTTGCCCGTTTACAGCATATAGAAAGCTACTGTTGATCAAAGGCATGATGGCTTCAGGATAAAGTTTAATCGAATTTTCATATGAAGCCAGTGCTTCAGTAGTTTTCCCTTGATTCTGCAAATGATTCCCAAGGTTGTAATGAGCACTCCAACTGTCAGGGCGGGTAACTAAAGACTTTTCGTATTCAATGTTAACTTTATTAAATAGCTCTTGCTCTTCAGCAGTAAATTCGTTTAAAGGAAAAGTTGTTAATGAAGTAGCAGCCGCCAATCGTACCAAACGGTATTCGTCTTTTGCAGCAGCAAATAAAGCCTGCTTTGCATTTTCATTTCTATATCCTAACAAACTGGTAGCAGCGGCACTTCTAGATAAGGGAGATTCTAATTTTAAAGCTTCAAGTATCGTTTCCCATTTCTTGTCATTTGCGCAGTTTGCTAATAACCTGAGTAATGATGTTGTAAATACTTCACCATATTTATTCGTTTGAATTGCTTTAAGCATTTCATCCAGTCTTTTCCATTCATTATTTCTGGCATCGTTAACCAGTCCTGCAATATAAAGCGTTTCTTTTTGGTAATCCTCTTTATGCCAGCTTCTAACATGTTCATCAGCCCATTTGGCATCTTTATCTTCATGACAAAGATTACAGGCGTTTGGAGATTTAAATTTAATAGTAGCAGATGGCATTGGAGGACGGAACGAGTGGTCGGAACGCTCCATGTGCCCGAACCATGTTTTCGGCATATGGCAGTCAATACATTTCGGACTATTTTTATTGATTGGGTGACGCGTATGTTCTTCGTAATCTTCTTCTTTTTCTTCATGGCACATGGTGCAAGCCTTATTTGCTTCAACAAGCTTGTCGCTTTTAAAACGGTACCTGCCAGATGAAGTATGGCAAGTCACACAATGCATATCGCTTTTGGTAATGCATGGGTTCATATGCCATCCGGTCATGGTGTAATTTTCCCCTAAATCACGGCCATCCGGATAAAAGTCTGTATTTTCAAGTGTAATCAAATCGTAGTTGTCGAAATAACGGTCACCGGGCATGAATGATTCCGTGATCGGTCTCATTTTTGCATGGCATGGTGCACAACTGGCATTGTGTTGTTCCGGTGTAAATGTACTGGTTATAATAATTTTTAAATCTTCAGGAACATTTCCTTCTCCAGCTTCACGACAAACACGAACGTGTTCTGCACTTGGTCCATGGCAGGTTTCACAATTAATGCCTGGTTCTTTCCAGTGGGTTTCATAGCTGTTTGATGCCAGGTCAAAATTATTGGAAAGCTGGCTAACATGGCATCCATAGCATGACGTGTTGAATGTGTATTGAAGGTCTCTCCAGCTTAAAGCCTGGTCTTCTATGGTTTCTTCGCCCATATGTGGAAAATGTCGTATAGCTGACTCCGGATTGTTATACCATTTTTTTGTATTGACATTGTAGGCTAAGGGCAAAGTCTGTAAACGTCCGCCTTCCCATGGGGTTAAGAAGTAGTAAACATTTTTGCCCCCTAAAGCCCATAGCACATGGTATTGTTTAATTTCATCCCCTTTTTTTTCCTGGATATAGAGCAAGGTATCCTCTGCGATTGCCTTGTAGTAAGCCTCTTCCATGAAAATATCATCCTGATCCAATAAGATTTTATCGTTAATGAAAGCTGACGTAATTGGTTGCATGGCCAATCCGTGATGTGAAGGCGCCCAAAGCTTATAGAAATCTTCATGACATTCACGGCAACTGCCGGAACCGGAATAACCGTCATCTGCCAGTTGGCTGGACTTTTTGTTTTGTTGACAAGAAAAAATTGTTACTGTCAGTACCGGTAACAGCATTAGGATTACAAATAGAAGCCGCTGTGTTTTCATAAGTTTACAAAGATGCAAGTAAATAATTTTAGAATGAAACCAAATTTAGTAAAGTATGGAGTTTTACATTGCTATAATATAATGACAAGAAAATCGTCAAATACCATTAAACCGGTGGTTAAAAATATTCAGGAATTATTTTATGATTTTGGAAGAACAAAAAAATAGCTAATCTTTGTTTGTGTAATTCATAGGTTGCAGATTATGAATAAGCCTGAAGAAAAATATAAATTCGCATTGAGTGAATTCGAACAGTTTTTTAAAGAAAACTTTCATGCAGCTACTTTAATTGCTTATCGTTATCTCGATGACCCGTCTGTTGTTGAAGACATTGTTCAGGAGTCATTTGTAATTCTTTGGGAAAAGAAATCAGCTATTTTTCAGGGTAAAGATGAGTTTCGAAAGTATTTGTTTGTTACTGTAAGAAACAGAACGATAAGCTACTTGAGAAGTATTAAAATTAAAAATGTTGATATTGAATCATTCCTGAAAGAGTTTGAAGGTTTTCAAGACGAAAAGTTATACGATGATGAAGAGTTAGCGATTAAAGTTTCGAAAGCGATAAAAAAACTTCCCCGGAAATGTAAGGGAATTTTTATGCTGGCTTATATTGAAAACCTGACCTATAATGAAATAGCAGAAAGATTATCGATTTCAAAAAATACGGTGAAGACCCAGATGGGGATTGCTTACCGGATTCTTCGGGAAGAGTTGGAAGAAGTTTATTTTGGGTTACTGTTTTTTATTTTAGGCAAAAGGATTGATTGGTAGGTAATTACCGAGGCTCTCGCTCGAAGTGAGAGCCTCGGTAGTTTATAAAAAAATCAAACTATTTTTCACCCTCCTTAAAACTATTTGCGTTCTAAAAGTAGAAATGCCAAATAGTATCATTATGGATTCAGATAAAATCATTTCCCATTTTCATGAAGAAGAACAAATTCCATCTGATCTGACCAAGTCGGTTGAATTTAATCAAACCGGGAAGATTTACCGGGTTAGGGAATCTGTTTCATTTTTAAATAAAGTAAGCAGTGAAGATGAGCTCTGGAATAGGATAAATAGAAAAATCAATCCACGGAAGTTATATGTAAACTGGTTGAAATATGCTGCAATAGTTGCATTGTCTTTCGCACTTGGATCGTTGCTGATTTATTTTTCAGGGATTGGCAAATTCGAAGATCAGGTAGCCACGATCAATAGCCCACAGGGGCAGATTACCTGCCTTACCCTTTTTGATGGGTCAACAGTTTGGCTGAATTCAGAGACCACGATTCAATATTCAACGAATTTCAACAGAAAGAAACGTGAGGTACAAATTGAAGGTGAAGCCCACTTCGAGGTGGCCCACAATAGTAAAAAACCTTTTATTGTATATGTTGGAAATTCTCAGGTTAAAGTTCACGGAACAAGTTTTAATGTAAAGGCTTATCCCGGAAGTGACCGTATTGAGACCGTCCTGGAAGAAGGTAAGGTTGAATTTGTTTCAGGCAAACAATCAATGATGATAAAGCCTGGTGAGCGTGTTACCATAACCCTGTCAAAAGGGAAATTGGAGAAAGATAAAATTGATACCGAAAAAGCGGTTGCCTGGAAAAAAGGGAAATACTATTACAGCAATGAAAGCTTGTCTGCAATTATTGAACAGCTTCAACGCTGGTATGAAATTGAATTTGTTTTTGATGGTGAAGAACTTTCCCAATATCAGTTTACAGGGGTAATCAATAAAGAAAAATCAATACAATACAATTTAAGGCTAATTGAACTAACCAATCGTGTACAAGCAGAATTCGAAGATGGAAAAGTAATTATTAAAGGAAATTGAAAAATGAAACCGGGAAATGCTTGCAGCACTTCCCGGTTTGTAAAGTTAACCAATGCCCCTGACTTGCAATCAACAGGCATTGAATTGTTAAACTGTAATACGACAAATTTATGAAAAAAAATTGTAGTTACTTATGGAAAAGAAATAGGCTCTTTTCCGCAAAACTCATTTTAGTTATGAGATTAACCTTGTTTTTTATGATTTTGGGGATTTTAACTGTATCGGCAAAATCCTATTCACAACAAACAAACCTGAAACTGGATTATAAGTCTGCTTCGATCAGGCAGATTTTAAAAGAGATTGAAGATCGTAGTAACTACGACTTTGTTTACAGCAATGATGATTTTGATGTAAACAGGGAAGTGGATATTAAAGTAAATGATGCATCTGTTGAAGATGTCTTAAATTATTTACTGGAAGGAACAGGCATGGGATACAGCATGATTGACCATGTAATTATTATCTCGCCCGATAAAATGTCCGGTTTCTCAAAAACCGGTGTTATCCAGCAAAAATCTGTTTCGGGTTCTGTAACGGATTCTTACGGATCCCCTCTTCCTGGTGTTTCTATTGTTATTAAAGGCACAACAACAGGAACGATTACTGATTTTGATGGAAATTTTACCCTGTCAGATGTTTCCAGTGAGGCAATTTTAATATTCTCTTTTGTAGGTATGAAAACACTGGAAGTATCTGTTGCTGATCAAACTTCTTTTGATATTCTAATGGAAGAAGATGCTATCGGGATTGAAGAAATTGTTGCTGTAGGTTATGGTACACAGAAAAGGGAAAACCTTACTGGTTCTGTTGAGCAGATTTCAGGTGAAGTATTGGAGAGCAGGCCAATTACAAACATTGCAGATGGTTTGTCAAACCGGGTGGCTGGTTTGAATGTGACGCGGGGTAATGGTGCACCTGGAAGCTCTTCTTCCTGGAATATACGTGGGTTTACAGGTCTTACGATTAATGATCAGGGAAATTATGTAAGTAGTAGCAGAAAGCCTTTAATTTTAGTAGATGGTATTGAGCAGGACCCTGATCTTCTTAATCCGGAAGATATTGAAAGTATTTCTGTTTTAAAAGATGCTGCGGCAAGTGCTATCTACGGTTCAAGAGCCCCATATGGTGTTGTGTTAATTACAACAAAAAGCGGGAAAGAAGGAAAGACCAGGTTCAACTACAATAATAACTTCAGCTTTAACACGATGATTGGTATTCCTGAACCCGTTGATGGATATACCTTTGCCACAGTATTTAATGAGGCGTATAATAATGCAAGGCAACCTGCTTTGTATACGGATGAGACACTGGAGAAAATCCAGGCATTCATGAATGGAACAGGCCCAAGTAACTCGATCGGTGCTGATGGAATGTGGGGACTTTTTTCAAGTGCGCATGGAAACACCAATTGGATGGATGAATACTTTAAAGATTGGGGATTTAGTCAACGACATAACCTTAGTGTTAGTGGAGGATTACCCGAAGGAAAACTATCCTATTATGCAAGTTTTGGTTTCTCTGAAGATATGGGACTTTTAAAAGAAGCTAAAAATGATACTTATAATCGGTATAATTATAATTTAAAAGTTACCAGCAAGGTTACCGATTGGTTTGAGACTACAGCCAATGTGAGGTATGGTCAGCAAAATTTTAATAGGCCTAATATGTCGGATTTTACGGTATTAAATTCCGTTGGAAGGTCATGGTCAACATCACCAGCTGTCAATCCTGATGGGGTTTGGAGTGTTGTTAATGCAAACTGGGGTATAGCTAAAGGAGGAGAATACTTCAATAAGAATGATGACCTGACTTCAAGTATTCAGTTGAAATTTGATCCATTTGAAGGATTTAATATAACCGGTAATTATACTTTCAATAGAAATCATAATCACTTTCAGCGGAAGAGCTTAACATACGAAATCCCAAATCCGGATGGTTCGATTTCCCTGGGAGGTAGCGTTCCCAATTCTGTAGCTGCAAGTATGAGCAGTAATACTTATAAGCAAATCGAAGGATTTATGTCTTACGAGCGTACATTCGGAGATCATTTTGCAAAAATACTTGTTGGACATCAAAGTGAAGAGTTTGAATATAACACCCTTTCAGGGAGTAAGTCAAATTTAATTAGCCAGGATGTTCCTTCCATTAGTTCTGCAACAGGTACAACAAACTTAGATGATAATATTGGTCATTGGTCAACAGAAGGTTATTTCTTCCGATTAAATTATAATTACAAAGAAAAATATCTCCTTGAAATAAACAGCCGCTATGATGCATCAAGCCGATTCCCTAAAGATACGCGATGGGAATTGTTCCCGTCATTCAGTTTGGGATGGAATATTGCCAAAGAAAACTTCTGGAATATTGGGCAGGTTAACTCGTTCAAGTTGCGTGGATCTTATGGTAAACTTGGTAATGCAAATGTTGCGAATTACTTATATCTGCCACAAATGAGTTATAATGCCAAGTCGTGGGTAATGATTGGAGGCGAGAACATTGCAAATATTCAGATGCCAAGTATTGTAAGTCCAAATATCACATGGGAGAAACCTGAGGTTATTAATATTGGTGTTGATGCTGCTGCATTCAGCAATCGCCTGAATTTAACTTATGAGTGGTTTCAACGTACGATTAAAGACCAATTGGCTCCGCCTCAGCAAGTTTCAGAAGTATTAGGAACAAATCCACCTCGATTAAATAATGGAGTTAGTGAAACCAGGGGATGGGAACTTAGTGTAAACTGGAGAGACCGTCTGGGCGTGATTGCTGGCAAATCTTTAGATTATGAAGTAGGCCTTAACTTATCAGATTACATTGGATATATCGTTTCTTTCCCAAATGAAACAGGTAGTATGAATGGATGGACTAAAGGAGAAGTTTTTGGTGATGTTTATGGTTATGAAACCGTTGGAATCGCTCAGGATGTAAATGAATACAATACAGCGGGCTCACATCACCGAATTTGGTCGCAATACTGGTATCCTGGAGATATTATTTATAAAGATACAGATGGAGATGGAAAAATTGATGGTGGGAATAACTTTTGGTTTAATAAAGGAGACCTCCAAAAGATTGGTAATACAAGTCCACGTTATCAATTTGGAATTAATGTGCGTTTTGAATGGAATAATTTCGACCTAGATATGTTTTTTGAAGGTGTTGGTAAGCAAGATATCTCTTTGGGCTCAATGTACTTCTGGGGGATCGAATCTTCTCAGTGGCACAGTACTGTGTTTGAGCATCATACTGATTACTATACACCAACAAATACTGACGCATTTTTCCCACGTGTTTATTTTGGAGGTGAAGCTGGTAAAAATCACCAAACTCAAAGTCGATATCTCCTAAATGGTGCCTATATGCGATTTAAAACACTACAGCTTGGATATAAACTGCCTAAGTCATGGTTAAATAAAATATTCCTGGATAATTGTAGGATGTATATGTCAATTGAAAACCTGGCTGTGCTTTACAATGCTTCCGAAGTAGACTTGGATCCAATGATCCTGCGAAGTGGAAATGGACAAATTTATCCTCCACAAAGCATCGTTTCATTTGGTCTGAACCTTAACTTTTAAAACTTGAAAAAATGAAATATACTGCAAATTTTGTATTATCAATATTGGCACTTCTGGTAATGGCAAGTTGCCAAGATGACTTTCTTGAGAAACAACCCCTTGATCAGATTTCAGAGGCTAGCAGCCTGTCGGACTTATATTTTTACATTTAATATAGCACCCAATAATTAGTTCAGGCGATTTTTATTCTGTCTATTTTAAGACCTAAAACTACATTACAGCCATGCCTTTACTCATTTTATCGGTGAAAATTGAGATCTAACAGTTTGTTTTTATAATTAGGCAGCGGACAATTTGAAGAATCGTTTGAGATTGTAGCCAATACACACCAATGACCATTCACAATCGGTTTCAAACTCACCACGCAGCGAAAAACGCCTGAACCCAAGTATTTCTTTAATTATTCCAAATACTGGCTCTACGGTCTGTTTTCTTTTTTTATATATCTCTTTTCCTTCTTTACTTTTCAGGGTTTGGTTCATTTTTCCAACAGGAGTATTATCATGGTTTATAACATTATCGCTGTTGAATTTATCTTCCAGGTAAGTATTGTGTTTTTCCCTTGCGGTTGATATTATGGGGTTTATACCTGTTTTTTTACAATTCGTTATGTTGCTTTCACTAAAATAACCAGTATCGGCAACAGCTGTGGATATTTTACCGAGCTCTTTTGGCACAGCGTTTATTGCCGGGACAAATTCCTGTTTATCATTTACCTGTGCATTGCTGTATGCACCCACAATAACCATATCATCATTAACAACACCTTGCCCATTATAACACTGATTAAACCCTGAAGATGTCTTCATTATTTTTGATTCCGGATCTGTGAAGTTGTATTGATCTGATGGCCCTGGTGAAGAATCTGGGGCTTTAGGTTTTCTACCCCGGGGTTTCTTACCTGTCTTTTCCTCTTCTTGCTTTCGTTTTTCAACTTTGGCATCATAAACCTGTTTTTCTTTTTCGTAACGCTCTTTAGCCCTGAGTTCAATAACTTCTTTGGCTTTCTGTATTTTCTTTAACCGATCCTGTCTGCGTTCTATTTCTTTGGGGATATCAAGGTCTAATTCTTTCTCTTGATCATCTTTCGCAGCAGCAAGGTTCAGTAATTTGTCAATTTCTGTTTCAAGTTGTTTTTCCAACCGGTTCATATAATCATAGCTCATAGCTTTATGCTTGGAGGCATTGGCTTGAACTTTTGTCCCGTCAATATAAATATTGCCCATGCGGACCAGTTTCATTTCTTTACCAATCAGTAGTATTTCTTTAAACCAGCCTTTTATCTCTGGTAAGAATCGCTTCCGGAAACTGGAAATAGTATCATGGTCAGGATGATGGTTGCCTGCAATAAAGCGGAATGCAACCGAATCGTATGTTGATTGTTCTATTTTACGAGAACTGAATACGCCTGTTGAATAGCCATAAAATAACAAAGACAACAGCATCCTGGGATCATAGGCTGCTGAACCAACACCTTTATACTGTGAGTAAATATGCTTAAAGTCAAGCATTGATACAATTTCCACTATGAAGCGTGCCAAATGACTCTGAGGTAACCAATCTTCAATATCATAAGGCATTAGGGTTTGCTGATTGCGATCTGCACATATAAATTTTGCCATGCCTCAAAGATAATAATTTCGTGTTTTTATAAAGTCCGACAGGCTCCTAGGATCAATAGATTCAGAAATTAAACCTGAAAGTTTCGAGGAAACTCCAGTTACAAATGCTACACACCGGAAATTCAGTGAGTTAAATTACATAATACAAATTAATAAGATATATTTGTTTTGAATCTGAAATAAAGCCAGTCTTTAGAGTAGGATTCCCCCGGTAGCTTAGGCTACCTTTTTTTATCTAAATTTCAACAATTCCGAAATTAGGCAAAGATTCCGAAACAAGTCTGGGATGACAGGTTATTGTTCAGTTGTTTCAACACTGGCAGGTTCTGTGAACGCTGACAGGTTTGGGGGAAAGACAAAGACCTGTTAGTGTGCTTGCACCTGACAGGGTCTTACAATGAAGACATAACTGTCATTTGCTCATTATGCCCAAAAAATTAGGTAAACTCTCAGGATGACTTGCTCTCTTAGTAACTGTAATCATCATTACGACATCACCAAATAATCTTCACCAAGTTGATAGCCTTTTACATTTAAAAAGCTGATGATTTGCTCGCGGGCGCCATAGTTGCCAACCATTGAAAGGATAAAAGTTTTACCTGGACCGCGAATATCTTTGTAGGATTTGCATTCTTTGCCGGCAATAGTTTTATCTTTAAAATCAAAATAACCGGAAATTTGCACCCCTTCTTGTTCCAGCAATTTAGCTCGTTGCCTGGATTTTCTACCAGCTCCCCAAATCCACAACTCTTTGTTTTTAATTGATTTTGAAAACCATTTTGCAAAATAGAATGCTTTGGTTTTATAAAAAGCCCCTGAATTATAACGGGAATCAGTCCGGGTAAGTCGTTTTTCGGAATCGTGCCAATCCAATAAAGTTTCATTTAATTTGGCAAATCTAACTCCGGCATCCAGCCAGCGAAGGAACAACTCATAATCTTCCGGGAAATCACCTTCCTTATAATTACCATGAACCTGCCACAAATGACTTCGAAACATCACCGATGGTTGAATCAATGGAATTTCGACAAAGCGGTTTTGCCATATTTCTTTGGGTAAATGGAATGAGTTTACCCAATCGACAAAACGGATCATCCCTTCAGATGGTAAATCTGAAACATGCCTGACATTGCAGCCAACCAAGCCAATTTCAGGGTTGTCAATCAAAAACTGAAATTGTTTCTTCAAGCGCTTCGGATGTGAAACATCATCGGCATCCATTCGGGCAATAAACTGTCCACGAGCCAGTTCCATCCCTTTGTTCATGGCAAAAACAACACCCTGATTTTCTTCCCGGATCATCTTGATACGATCATCCTTAACCGCAAAAAACCCTGCAATTTCTGAGCTGCTATCAGTTGAATTATTATCAACTAATATCAATTCAAAATCAGGAAAACTTTGGTCTAAAATAGAGGACACGGCCCGAGCAAGTGTTTGTTCTGCATTGAAAAAAGGTAAAATAACTGAAACCTCGGGAATCATTGTTCTTCTTGGGTTAATTGTTGAAAAACATCTTCAAGACTTGACTGCTGCTCACTCATCATTAGAATTTTCAATCCGGTATTTACTGCAAAATCAAACAAAAGAGGGCGAAGGTCTTTATCTGAATTTGAAGAAACCAGACAGGTATTTTCGTTTTTCTTTTCAATATTTCCTGCCGGAAGTTTTTCTTTGAGGACGGTAAAATCAACTATTTTATCAAATTCAACCAAAACCTGCTGCGAGCTTTTCATTCTGCCATTCTTTAAAACCTCAACAGAACCATCAGCAATTAATTTCCCTTTGTTCATAATAACGACACGCGAGCAAATAGCCTCAACTTCCTGCATGATATGAGTAGAAAAAAGTACTGTTTTCTCCTGGCTGATATTTCGGATTAATGATCGAATTTCTTCCAACTGGTTAGGATCAAGTCCTGTTGTTGGCTCATCAAGGATCAAAACTTTGGGATCATGAATTAAAGCCTGGGCTAAACCCACCCGTTGCCGGTATCCTTTTGAGAGTGCACCTATTTTTTTCGTCTGCTCCAATCCTAAGCCTGTCATTTCAATAGCATCAGCTATTCTTTCTTTTCGTTGGTCCAGTTTGTAAAAACCGGTTGCAAAATCCAGGTATTCTTTTACATATAAATCTGTATACAACGGATTATGCTCCGGCAAGTACCCCAGTTTAGTCCTTATTTGATGATTTTCAGGAGAAACAATAGCACCGTCAATGAAAACTGAACCAGAGTCAGCCGTAAGATATCCTGTAATAATTTTCAACATGGTTGACTTACCGGCTCCGTTAGGCCCCAAAAAACCAACGAGTTCACCTGCATTCAACTCAAAACTTACAGAGTCAAGTGCTTTCTGGCTTCCATAAAATTTACTGACATTCTCAATTTTAACCGACATACTACATGTTTGTATTTTTCAAAAATAAAGAAATCGTTCCAATTACCTCGAGAGAGTATTCCCTTTAAAACCTATTTCTTACAAATTCATTATTCTTTTATCAATTTATACTTCCAGGAAACATTTTCGAAATGAATTTATAACGGTTTCTTAGGGTAGCCCCCTCATAATTTTGTCTTTCTCCTTTTTATATTTGTTAACTTTAAATTAACTTTGTGGCTCTCCAAAAAGCAGGCTTTAGAATGAAAGATCGGAATTTTAATTACATCAAAGATTTGACCAGGTACAAGCGTCAAACAACTTCAACTACTCAAATTGCCAAAGTACCTATGGGTAGCGATTATCCGATCCGTATTCAATCAATGACCGATACTGACTCCCGTAACACTGATGCTACAGTTGATCAGATCATTCGAATTATAAAAGCCGGAGCGGATTATGTAAGGGTGACCGTTAAAGGCATTAATGATGCTGAGAACCTGAAGAACATTAAGAAGAACCTGGTTGCCCGTGGTTATGATACGCCTCTTATTGCCGACATTCATTTTAATCCGAGACTAGCTGAAATTGCAGCTAAATATGTCTCAAAAATCCGTATTAATCCGGGAAACTTTTACGATAAACGTGCCCGTTTCGAGCATCATATTTACACTGATCAGGAATATAAGGAAGAGCTTGAGAAAATTGAAGAACAGTTCATTCCTTTTCTTCAGGTATTAAAAGATACCCATACAGCCTTACGCATTGGTGCAAACCAGGGGTCACTTTCGGATCGGATTATGAGTCGCTACGGGGACACTCCTACAGGTATTTCTGAATCGGTTATGGAGTTCCTTCGCATTTGCAAGAAGGTTGATTACAATAATGTGGTCATTTCTATAAAATCCAGCAACACGCGAATGATGGTTTATACTGTTCGTATGTTAAACAAGAAAATGCGTGTCGAAGATATGGAATTCCCGTTGCATTTAGGTGTAACTGAAGCCGGGGAAGGAGAAGACGGGCGTATCAAGTCAGCTGTAGGAATTGGAGCTTTGCTGGCAGATGGTATTGGTGATACAATCAGGGTTTCCCTTACTGAGGACCCTGAGAATGAAATTCCTGTAGCTAAAAAAATGATTGATCACGTTCGTACTTACAGGAACCACGAACCAATAACTGCTTCTCTTTTTGCTCAAACCAATCCCTTTGAATATGAAAGAAGATCGGTTAGACCTGTTATAAACATGGGAGGGAAACAACCTCCAATTGTTTTGGCAGATTTGAGAGAGCGTAGCATGTCGGAGATTCTGCCATTACGTGGCAAGCAGATTCCGGAATACTTCCTGAAAAATGATCATGTTTTAGATATTGAAGGTAATAGTTACCCAATACTGGGAATTGATGAATACTTGTTTGGCGGTACCCACTGGGGACAAATGAAATTTATTCGCACGAACAAGCCGGAGTTTGACCGCTTCATGAATGAAAACCCTGAAATCATTACCAAACTAAAGCAAACACGTAAGACCGTATTGATCCTGGAAAGTTTTAATAAAAACCCATACGCTGAACTTCGTGCTTTCTTTATGAACCTTGAAACCCACATTTGGAAAGTTCCGGTAATCATTTTCAGAAGGTATAAAGAATCTCGTTTGGAGAACCTTCAGATAAAAGCTTCAATCGATTTAGGAGGCTTGCTGCTCGATGGTTATGGCGATGGAATTTGCATCACCAACGAAGGTGATAACATTACTTTTACAGACCTGAAAGACCTAAGCTTCTCAATTCTACAGGCCAGTCGAATGCGTGTTACCAAAACCGAATTTATTTCTTGTCCGGGTTGTGGCCGTACTTTGTTTGACCTGCATGAAACAACCAAGAAAATAAAGGCTCATTTTAAACACCTGAACAATCTTAAGATTGGTGTTATGGGTTGTGTTGTAAATGGCCCTGGTGAAATGGGAGATAGTGATTACGGTTTTGTTGGAGCAGGACCTGGCAATGTTAACCTGTACAAAGGCCAAACGTTAAAGAAACGTCATATTCCTTACGAAATGGCCGTTTATGAGCTTGAAAACCTGATTCGTGAAAACGGTGACTGGAAAGATCCTGAAGATTAATAAAACCGTTCGTTTTAATTGTTATATCTTAAGACTTTCCAATTAATAAGCTATGATTTTTCAAAATGACCAGATAGATCTTGCAGAATTGCCCCAAAGCGATTCTATTGATTTTCAACCTTTAAAAACCAGTTATAAAACGCTACAGATCATTCAGCTGTGTAACTTCATTACAGTACTTTCTATCGCAGGGTCAATCTTTCATCTAATCAATGATTACCCCAACTTTGTATTAATTATTTTTCTTGCGGTTCTTTTCCTGCTTTTTATTTTCAACCTTATCGTTATACGAATTGGTTTTTCTCACAAAGGTTATGCTGTCAGGGAACATGATGTTCATTATAAAACAGGCTTTATTAATCGTAAAGTAGTTAGCATCCCCGTTAACCGGATTCAGCACATGGAAATAAGGCAAGGGGTAATCTCCAGGCTACTAAAACTTTCAAAACTGAAGCTTTTTACTGCCGGCGATTCTTCTTCAGATTTATCGTTAAGGGGAATCTCTCCGGAAACTGCAGAAGAATTAAAGCAGATGCTAACCGAAAAGATCAACAAGGATGCATAGAACTGATTTTGAAACTCCTCAAAGGCAGTCGGTTTTCGGAATTATCTTTTTCATGCTTTTGGCCATCCGAAAATCGATAGCTGCTTTCTGGCCACTGTTGGTTTTGTATGTTTTTAAGGGGGATAATGCTGATTTTTTCAAAACTTACAGCACCCTTCTATTAGCCCTTACTGGAATTTTATTACTTGCTCATTCTATCCTTTCCTACCGATATTTCTTTTTTCATATTGAAAACAATGAATTTATTCTGAAAAAAGGATATTTAAAAAAAGTAACTATTGCTATTTCATTTGATAAGATCGTATCAATCAACCTGAACCAAAACCTGCTGCAACAAGCTATTGGTGTTGTAGAGCTGGAAATCGATTCGGTTGGTTCCAAAAATAAAGAAGTTAAGATATCAGCTCTTTCAAAAGAAATTGCCAATGACCTTGAAAGGCTTTTATCCGAAAAGAGAGAGAGTTTATCCAAAGAAAATTTGGAAGAAGTTCCAGCTGTGGAAGAAGGAACCGGCACTGTTTTTAAATATCAAATCTCAGACTTAATAAAAGTTGGCCTAACACGTAATCATTTAAGGGGCATTGCAATTGTTGCTGCATTTGGATTTAATATTCTGCAACAAGTGGATGAATTTTTTAAAAGTGAAATTGAAGCAGCCACCAGGCAGACCGAAAACTTTATTGCTAATTCCGATTTGGTCATTTTTGTTTCATTGGGGATCTTTATCATTTTTATAAGCTTTGTTATTTCGATGATTGAGACAATTCTCTTCTACTTCAATCTCAACCTTAAAAAGTCAGACAAAGCATTTACATTAACTTCAGGATTATTAAAAAGAAAAAATATCACGATCCCATTTAGCCGGATCCAGGCTTTTAGACAAAGTATAAACCCTTTACAAAGACTGGCCGGGATTTCTACCATCTCGTTGTCACAGGCTAACAGCTCGGAAAGGGCAAAAAGTAAAGAGAAAGTCAATATTCCAGGCTGCGATTCATCTATCTTTTTCAAAACCCGGAATTCAGTTTTCGGTGATGTTGGTTTTGAAAAATTTGCAACAGTTTTACCACATAAAGCTTTTCTTAGACGCCGTATAATATTTGGTGCAATTGTTCCATCTCTTTTGAGCTTATTTTTGCTACTGATAAGCAAGTGGTTCTTTTTGCTTTCGGCATTTATTTTTCTTTTTGGTTTATGGATTTCATGGCTGAGTTGGAGAAAGCGATCCTACGAAATAAACGGACAGTTTTTAATCGTACATAACGGTTCTTTTGCCAGGAAGTTAACGATTGTAGAATACTTTAAAGCTCAGGGAATTACCTTAAAACAATCATTTTTCCAGAAATTCCGAAACACGGCAACATTAAGTATTATGATGGCTGGAATATCTGTGTCGGTTAGTGAAATAGCGGTAAAAGAAGCTCTGGAAATTAAAGATTATTTGCTCTATGCAATTGAGAGTTCAAAAAAGAACTGGATGTAGGAGATAAGCTACACAACTACAAAAGCACTTCGTTTAAAATCATTTCAGGGTGAAACCAGATTGTTTGAAGACCGGTTTGTTTAGCACCTTCAATATTTTTCTCAGAATCGTCAATAAATACTGTTTCTTTTGCATCAAGATCAGCCATTTTCAAAACCAGCTCAAACGATTCAACATCTGGTTTACGCATATTAATCTCGTGCGAGTAAAAAGTTTTTACAAATAAACTATCAAACTCAAAGCCAAATGAATCAGAAAATGTCTTCCTGAAACTAGTCAGGTGAATGTTGTTTGTATTTGAGAAAAGAAACAGCTTATACTTTGAACCCAAGGCCTTCAGCAATTCTACTTTTTCTTCCGGAACCCGAATTAACATGGCACACCAGGCAGCATCAATCTCATCATTGGTAGCTCCATTGGGAAGTAAGGAACGGATACCGTTACGGAATTCTTCATCACCCAACAAACCTTTTTCCATATCCAAAAAGACTTTATTCCGGTATCCCCAACCGCCCTCTTTAATCACATCTTTTAATCCTAAACCCTGAAATGCAAGGATCGTTTTGTCAATGTCCAAATCAAGAAGAACGCCCCCTAAATCAAAAATGATATTTTTAGTCCCGTTTGGAATTTGTTTCATAGAAACAAAACTAACTATTGTTTTGCAAAATCAGGATAAGGCTTAGATTAAAAAACTGAAAGCTTTTTTCCTTCTGAATTATTAATTCTAACAAGGTAAATTCCGGAGTGTAAGTGATCAAGGTCGAGTTCATGTTCTTTCTTCCCAATATTATCTGAAACATGAACAAGTGCACCCGAAGTTGAAAATATTTGAATGAAGTTTATAAACTTATCTGATCTTATTCTGAGTATTCCGTTTGTAGGATTAGGAAAGATTGCAAAAGAGTTTTTACGGTCCCTGAAAATTGAACTTGTAGCTGTGGGAATCTGTGCCCTCATATTTTTTATTTTAAATACGCCACTTCCACTTTTTCCTAATACCCCGTAATTAATATAGATTCGAATTTGTTTGATTTGGTCTAATAGGTATGTTCCATCATTTGCAGTTGAAAACTGATGGGTATATAAATGATAATCACTATTTGATTGAAATTCATCAATTTTAAACAGGTCTGAAAGCTTGACATTGTCATTAACATCAATCAAATCAATTCGCATATTGGAGGGTGGGTTATCAGGATCGATTTTTAACTCAAAAGCTAATTCATTGTGATCTGTCAAATCAATAATTCCATCAAAATCATAATGAATATATGCATTGCCTGAAGGATTTGTAATATCAAAGTCAACAAGCAATTCCTGATTTTCTTCGTTTATTGTTAAGCTGTTGTTTCCCCCCGGAACCTGGCCCCATACGATATTTCCCGATGAATTTTTAATTGCTATGTCATATTGATCTGATTCAGGTTTGATTTTATAATTAACGTGAAAGACATTAGAAATAGCTGTGTCACATTGTGTTCTCATTTCAATCTGAATATCTCCTGACTGGTCGTGCCACTGCACGTTTATGGAGCTTGTTCCCCCTCCTGAAAGTAAAACCGCACCTTCGGGGATTTGCCATAAATACTGAACACCCTCAACCGGATCTACATAAAAGTTCAATTGTTCATTTTTGCCACTTAATGTTGGCCCGGAGATTACCGGCTTTGGCAATTTGTTATTGTAAACCTTGACATATTCTACTTCCATTGTCGCCTCTGTAAGATTAGGATCAATCCCTTGAGCCCCGCCCCATGTTCCTCCAATAGCAATATTGAGTAATAAATGAAAACGTTTATCGAAAGGCCACTCTTCATAGGTTTTATTCTCATTTTCAAAGGTAAAATAAAGCTCATCGTTGATAAACCACTCAATCTTTTCTTCGTCCCATTCAATGGCATAAACGTTAAATGTATTCATTGCATCGGGAACATTTTTATTGCCTCCTTTTTGTGTACCCATTGAATGATGATAGGCTTGCGTGTGTATCGTTCCATGAACAACATTGGGATCATAACCGACATGCTCCATAATGTCAATTTCCCCACTAGCTGGCCAACCACCGTATTCCCAGTCTGTAGGTAACATCCAAATTGCAGGCCAGGTACCTTTTCCTAAAGGTAATTTCGCTTTTACTTCAACTCTCCCGTATAGCCAGTCCCCTTTTTGTTTGGTTATCAACCTTGCTGAAGTCCAATTACCACCACTCTTTATTGCCTTAATAAAAAGCTTTCCATCTTCAACCCATGAATTTGATCGGTTATCTGTATAAGTCTGGAGTTCATTGTTCCCCCAACCTCCTCCTCCGGTATCATAGCCCCATTTATCATCAGCAGGGGCACCTGTGTAATCAAACTCATCTACCCATAATAAGGAATTACAATCATTCGTTTGAGCCTGAATAAAGTTAGGTATCAGCCCAAAAGTTGATACAACTAACAAAAAGCTTATCAATGTTCTTAATTTCATTCGTTTACATTTTTAAAATGGATGTTCGCTTATATACCCACTGGTCATTAAGTAGTCATTAAATCGTCAATAGTGGTCATTCTTTGTTAAAGAAAACGATATAATGACCACTAAATGACAAAGAATGACGATTGAAAAAACTGTTTGGGTA
>JANQII010000161.1 GCA_028282195.1 Prolixibacteraceae bacterium | reverse complement strand
GAACTTCAGGAGCATGAAAATAAGGAGCATTGTCCACATAGAGTACAATAGAATGGACGTTAGGATAAGCTTTAATCAGCTTTTCTAAAAATTCAACCACCTTCTCGGCATTGCAGTTATCTTCTGAGGTTAAATGGGTGAGTTGATAGGTTAATAATGAAATAGCACCTAAAATATTGATTCGCTTTCGGTTCGAGTTTGTTGGAAGAACTGGTGGATTCTTTGGATCTGCCCAACATAAACTGGGAACGACCTGCTGATGTAAATGCATTCCATCAGCAAAGAGTTGGATAATACCAGGGTCTAGCTGAGCAAACTGTTGAGTGGAAAAATATCTCATGACCCATTGAACTTGTAATTGCAAAGAGGGTGTTTTCCCTGGAATAGATTGGGGACGAAGTTTTTTGAGACCTAAACGTTTCATTAGGCCTCCAATACTATCCAAAGCATAATGAATTCCAAAGGCTTGAAGGATATAATCTTGAATCATTTCACGGTTTCCTGGTGATTTTTTTTACCCAATCTTTCAGTTTAGTTTCTTGATCAGGACTCAAGGAAGACTGTTTGGCTTGATATTGAAACGAGTTTAAAGCGGCCACTCCTCTTTGGGGGTACATGCTAAATCAGCGTTCAATGGTTTTGGGACTGATACCCAAAAGTTTTTTAACCATCTCAGTTCCTAGTCCTTCTGCTATCATGAGTAAAGCTAGAAAGCGACGTTGCAAACGAGCATCACTTTGTTCGTCACGGTATTTTCGAAGTAACTCAATTTCTTCTTGGGTGAATATATAATTTTCGATCTTCATCTTTACTCCAGTTATGAATATTGAAGTAAAGAAAATATCGAATTGGAAACAAAATTAACAGTTTAGACATACCTAAAAACGGGTACTATATAGAAAAACTACGCTTTTCTAACTAGGTTTGGTTTAGTTTATGCACATTTTTCTGCATTTAGTGTTTATAAAGTCGCTGATTTACCTTGTACATGCAGTCTCATATGGACTTGGATACCGTACAATCTTTTGTTTGCGAACTTATTTGGTACACGGGGGATTATCTAAGTCACAGACTCAAAGTCTAAGGTTTGTCACAACCTCATCATGTCCCGTGCGATGGTAGCTAATCATCACACATGTTTAAAACACCTTAAAGATACAAGGTTTGTCCCGGTGTGAATTTTGTGGGTGTCATCTCGAACGAACCTGAAAGATTATTTCGAGTTTTTTGCACCAGATTTCTCCCATCCGGTCAAAATGACACATAAAATCAAATACCATGTGCCATTTCAAACCAAAATCATTGTACTATAACTGAATTTATGTTTTCGCTATAACAACCTTTCCTATTCGCCAACCGTACTCAAAACTTTTATGGAATATTCCTTCCAGTGAAGCAGCACTCACTCTTGAAAGAATGACATTGAATCCTGATACTTCAAAATTACTATTTTTTATTTCTGGTCTAGTAATAGGTGCTATTCTAACATACCTGAGAAGCATCTGGCTAACCACTAGGAAAGAACAGTTAGAATTAATTCACAAACAACTCGATGAGTTTTTTGGACCACTTTATATTGCTACTCTATCAAGCAAGGTAGCAATGAATGAATCAATAAAAAGCAACAACGGTGCTGTTTTCAAAAATGAGAATCATCCCACAAAAGAAGAGATTGAAAATTGGAAGAATTGGATGATAAATGTTTTAATGCCAATTAATCAAACTATAGAAAACTTAATTTTGACAAAAGCACATGTAATTTATAAAAAAAATATACCAAGAGAACTTATTGATTTTCTGGCCCATATATCAGCATATAAGGTTATAATAGCTAACTGGGAAAGTAACGGTTCAAATATTTATTTGGCCAATGAAAGATTTCCCAAATATATTTTGGATTACGCAGAATCAGAATTTAACAAACTTAAAGAAAAACAACTTCAGATTATTGGTAAACGCAAATTGGTATAGGAGATGACACTTATTGAAATAATTATAAAACCATTTAAGCTTGACGAGGTTAAAGAAAACTTAGAAAAGATAGGCATTAAACGTTTTTATGCGCAAGAAGTTAAGGGACATGGCAGACAACGTGGGCACACGGAATTATATCGTGGCCCTAAATATGAGGTTTATTTTCTTCCAAAAATTTTAATAAAAGTTGTAGTTCCCGATAAAAAAATAAAAAAAACAATAGATGCAATAATGAAATCAGCAAGAACAGGAAGAATTGGAGATGGAAAAATTTTTATTAACAACAATATTATACAGGTTGTAGATATACGAACAGGAAAAAAAATGAATGATAACAACATTCAATCCCGTTTCCGAAAAAAAATTAATTCAATTGAAGAATGATAAGAGCGACGTTCTGCTCTTGGATAACAATGGTTCTGACAGTTTTTAGCTGAGACATTAAAAAAGATTGGACAAGAGTACCCGAAGTTGTGAGAATTTTGTTTGGCGACAAGTTTTCACATCAAGCGGAGTACTCTATGGCATTAGTTGCACGAATTCTACTGCAAATGTCCAATGTTTCTAAGCCTCAATTGAAATTTTTATTGATTTTGTTTTCAACAGTTTTTGCCCTCAGAGGTCGGATGACTTTCCGTAACCTCAGTCGATACAGTGATTTAAGCGAGCAAACGTATTTAAGAAATTTTCGTAAACCCTTTGATTTCAAAATGTTCAACCGCATGGTTATTAACGAAACGATTCCAAGCATGAATAAAAAAATTGGTGCCGCCGATTGTTCTTATATACCCAAAAGCGGCAAGGAGAGCTATGGCATCGATTACTTCTTTAGTGGGCAAGCCTCTCGAACATTGAGAGGGCAAGAAATATCGCTTCTCTCCGTAATCGATGTGGATTACAATATGGCTTATCCTTTATCAGTTCAGCAAACACCCACTTCTCTAGAAATTGATAAATGTAGTGGTCAAGTAAAAATGGACACCTGATAAAGATTTTTTTTCCCCACCGCCCATGAGCGCCGCAGGCTAATCAGGGGTGCAGGGGATCTTAGATCC
>JANQII010000159.1 GCA_028282195.1 Prolixibacteraceae bacterium | reverse complement strand
TAAAATATTCAATTTTGAATACCCAATATTCCAAATTAACTCCGAATTGATGTGTTTTTCATAGTTCTACATTGGTTATTGAGTGTTGTATATTCATTGTTTTCTTGCTGAGTTTCCCTAAATTCATATTTGTGTATAAAGCATAACCTATTAATAGGGGGACAAAATTTGACTTTAGACAAATTTAGGGGGTCTGGTTTAAATAATTTAAGACTACACAATATCTGAAGAAATGAATAAAAGCGTGTCAACTGGACACTACTTCACCAATTAGGCAGGGAAGCTATGGCGTGATGACATTCATTTCCCAAGTGAAAAGTGGGGTCGTGTCATGGCGACATAAGCTGTCGAAACAAAAAGTGAAGGTTTGTCACGGTGACATTCGTTGTCCAGTTGGAAAGTGAGCTTATGTCGAAGTGACATTGTTAGTCGGAAAGGTAGGAGAACGCGTGTCGTTGTGACATTGGTTCCCTAATCATTTGGAAAGGTGTTGTCTTGGTGACATAATGCCGGATATCATTGGTGCTTGCAAGAAATTACTGAGGGTATGACTTCAAGTCATACCCTCAGTTTTTTTGTAGAAGGTTAAATCGTAACCTTGAATAGTGCTATATATGAATTTTGCAAAGCAACCCGGGCCTCTTCCAATTTGTTTTCCAGCTCATAGAAAACGGCCAGTTGATTATAATATTCCAGAATTGAAATATGTCCGGCTTCAAGTGTGTTTTTTAGCTTATCTAAATTCTCCTTGCCCGGAATGGCATCATTAAGTGCATTGAAAAGCTCGAGGTTTTGAAGGGTCTCGGCTAAATGCTGGTCAAACTCGATTTTAGCGAGTGTTTCAGCATCAAACTTTGAGCTTTCTGCAAATACTTGTTCGGCTTTGGCTTGCTTTACCGTATTTTGCTTTTCCCAAAGTGGAATTGAAATACCTGCAGCAACGCCATTCATCGTAATTGTTTTATTGCGATCACGCCGATAACCAACAGAAAAAGAGGGCAAGGCCTCTGCTTTTTTCAAAGCTACATTTTGCTGACTAAGCTCGCTTTCAAATTTTGCCCTTAATACATCATCGTTTTGGGTCATCCAGAGTTTTTCAAGCTCTTCTCGTTGAGTGATGTTATAGTTTTCAGCAGCAACATTATTCACCATTTCAATAAGAAGCTGATCATCTTTAGAAATCTCTCCAATATAAGCCTCAAGGCTTTTTTTTGTTAGAGCCAGCTTCTTCTTCCACTTAAGCAGTTCACTACTCAAAACAGCATGTTCCATTTTAGCTTTTGATAGCTCAATAGCCGAAATATCGCCCAGTTCAAAACGCTTTCCCATTAAACGGAATATCTCATTTGACCGATCAACCCTGGTTTTGTTATGTTCAACCATTCGTTTTATAAAAGCATATTCTGAAAGAAAGTTGTATGCCTCTGTGATCAGGTTTCTACGGTATAATTTGTACTCAGCTTCTAAACGTTTTTGTTGAAGTGAAGCCAATTTGTTTTTCTTGCCATACACGGTTGGAAAATCGACTTTCTGTGAAACAATCAATTCTTCCCCAAACAAACTTCCGTTTTTGGTGTACGAATAGCTCACCTCAGGATTAGCCGGAGCTATTCCAACCTTTGCCGCCTGTTTTGAAGCTTCAATTTTGTCATAAAATGCATTGAGTGTTGTACTGTTTTCTTCCACCTTTTCAATAAAAAGTGGGTTAAACGGATTGTTTATTTCCTGAGCAGCTAATGTATTGTTCAGAAAGCAAATTCCACAAAGCAATATGATTAATTTTATATTCCTCATTGGTCAGTGTTTTTAGGTGAATGGAGATTGTTTAACCGTTTTTCACGAATCATAAATACGATGGGCAATACAAACAGGTTAAGAAGGGTAGAGCTAAGCAGGCCACCCAAAATAACAATTGCCATCGGGCTTTGAATTTCATTACCGGCTTCATCCGAGCCCATAGCCATTGGAATTAGTGCCAGTGCTGCGGTAAGGGCAGTCATCAGGATTGGAATTAAACGATCGGTTGAACCTTGAATTACCGCTTTGTAATATGCAAGTCCTTCTTCTTTTAGGGCATTGTACCTTGAAACAAGCAGAATCCCATTTCGGGTGGCAATACCAAAAAGTGTAATAAAACCAATAATGGCTGGAATGTTTAGCTCACCTGAAGTAATCCAGATTGCAAATACACCACCTATCAGGGCCAAAGGTAAGTTCAGCAAAATAATTGAAGTTGTGGCAGTATTTTTAAATTCCTGATAAAGTAACAGGAAGATAATAAGAATAGCCAGGATAGAAGCAATCCAGAGTGTTTTGGATGCCCGCTCTTCACTTTCAAACTGACCACCGTACTCAAGGTAATAACCTTCCGGAATTTCAACTTCATTATCAATTGCCTTTTGAATGTCTAAAACGACACCGCGTACATCTCTTTCAGCTACATTGGCTGAAACAACCAGTTTGCGCCTAACATTTTCCCTGTTTATAATATTTGGTCCGGAAGAGGAAATAACATCAGCCACATTTCGAAAAGGAACATAGTTTCCCGAAGCAGACTGGATCCTGGCATTTCTGATTTGATCAATTGTCGTTCTGTCCGATTCATCGAACCTTACAACCAAATCAAATATCTTTTCTTTTTCGAAAATAGAACCAACAATTTTGCCTGCAAGCCCAACTTCTACAAACTCATTGAATTTGTCCATGGTAATTCCGTAAGATGCCAGGTTATCTTCTTTTGGAATGATTTTAACCTGAGGGACATTCATTTGTTGTTCAACTGCTAAATCGACTGCTCCGGGAACTTTTTCAATCACCGTTTTTATCTCTTCTCCCAGCGAATACATACGGTCCACCTCAGTACCAAAAATCTTAATGGCAATTTGTGCCCGCGTACCCGACATCATATGATTGATGCGGTGGGTAAGCGGTTGTCCGAGTTCATAAATAATCCCCGGGACGCTATTCAATTTGTCCCGGACTTCTTGCATAAAATCATCCCGGTCCCTGTTGCCAATATCGTAAGGTACATCAAACTCAAATACGTTCAAACCCGCTGAATGCTCTGCCAGTTCAGCACGGCCAAGTCTTCCTTCTACAGTTGTAACTTCATCTACCGACATTAAAACTGATTCTATTTCGCGCATTGTTCTTTTCGCTTCCGGATATGCCATTTCAGGAAGGGAGGAAACAACAATGGTAAAAGTACCCTCATTAAATTCAGGCAAAAAACTTCTGCCAAATCGCCCAAGCATAATTATTGATACTACCAAAATCGCCAGAACCCCGGAAAGAATGATCTTTCTGTAGCGCATCGATTTTTCAAGAATGAATCGATACATTGCGGTTAGGTGCCTTTCTACAAAACTACCTTTTGCATGCTTTTTTAGCAGTTTATTGTTGGTTAGCAGGTAGACTTCAAGGACGTTGGTTAAAGTCATTGCAATTAACAATGAAGAAAACAGCGCGATGATATAAGTTAACCCTAGTGGTTTCAACATACGCCCTTCCATTCCTTCTAAAAAGAAGAGAGGAATAAAAGCAGCAATAATGATAAAAGTTGCATTAACGATGGATGAACGAATCTCAACGGAAGCATTGTAAATAACCAATACTTTCTTCTGGCGTTCTGCTTTAGCTAACTGCGCATTTTGCCGCAACCGTTTGTAGACATTTTCCAGGTCAACAATAGCATCATCAACAAGCGAACCAATAGCGATTGCCATACCACCAAGAACCATGGTATTAATCCCGATTCCGATCATGTCAAGCACTAAAACAGTAATTAAAAGCGAAACCGGGATTGAAATCAGGGAAATAATGGTTACCCTAAAATTCATTAAAAAGATGAAAAGGATAATGGCTACAAAAATACCACCTTCCATTAGCGCACGACCAACATTGTTTATTGCCCTGTCTATGAACGTTTTCTGTTTGAAAATCTCGCGGTGTATTTTTACATGCTCTGGCAATGATAACTGAATATCATCAAGCGTAGCATCAATTCGATCCGTTAAATCAATTGTATTTACTTTAGGTTGTTTGGTAACCAGCATGACCACTGCATCATCTCCCATGTAGGTTGCTGCCCCAACGGTTGGGGCCGTGGCTATTTTTACATCAGAAATGTGCTTAAGTTTGATATGTTCTCCATCAATTAGCTTAACTACACGGTCCTCTATCTTTGAAATATCAGAAGTCCGGGCCATTCCCCTGACAACATACCGGTTGCCGTGAGCTTCAATAAACCCCCCGGTTACATTGTCATTTCCGTCCTGAAGAATATCAATGATTTCCGTAATTCCTACTCCGTAAAAATCCATTTTATCCGGATCAAGCAGAACCTGATATTGCTTCTCTTCTTCGCTGTAAGCAGTAACCTGTGCAACCCCTTCAACTGCCAGGATACGTGTGCGCACATTCCAATCTGCAATTGAGCGCAGCTCCATGTTTGATATCTTGTCCGAAGTCAATGCAAGAATGTATATCTCGCCCATGATTGATGACTGTGGCATCAATGTTGGCTGACCGGCTGCTGCGGGAAGCATCCCGGCTACGGTTTGCAGCTTTTCAGTAACCACCTGACGGGCATTGTAAGGTTCCATGTCCCAGTCAAATTCAACCCAAACAATAGAAAAGCCTTGGGCTGAAGATGAACGAACACGTCGAATCCCTGTTGAGCCATTTACTGCTGTTTCAATTGGGAAAGTAATGAGTTGTTCAATTTCTTCAGGTGCCATTCCCTGTGCTTCGGTCATTACAACAACTGTTGTCGCCGTAAGGTCAGGGAAAACATCAGTATCCATTTTAGTTGTGGTATAAATGCCTGCAATTGAAACCAAAACGGAAAGCACTAAAACGAATAACCTGTTCTCCAATGAGAACTTTATAATTTTTTTAACCATGCTATTATCGTTTGATTAGTGTGTATGTTCAGGCATTTCAAGACTTCGCGATGCTTGTTTTACCCTGAATGCACCCTTGCTGACAACAATTTCCCCAACTTTAAGCCCGTCGGTAATTACGATCTCCTTGCCATTATTTTCTCCGACCATCACTTCCCGTTGGGTATAGTTTTCACCCTCCAGTTCAACGTAAACCCAATAGCTGTTTTCGTTTTCAAGAACAGCCGAAACCGGTACGGCAATAACTTCGTTTAAAACTTCTGATTTTGATTGAACAGCCACCGAAACAAAAGAATTGGGCACCAATCTTGGGTCATCAGGTAAATTAAAATAAAATGGAATGTAAGGTGAATCATCCGCTGTAGTTTTACTATTGAAGAGTGGATAGCCGCCAAGTTCCAGCACTGAAAGTGCTCCATTCCCCATTTTTGAAGCATCCATGTATTCCGGGATAAAATTTGCATCAACTACACGCTCCATTTTTGAAACTTCATTTTTTGGAAAATCTACTTTTAACAGGTAAGAATCACCAACTACCAAAGTAGCAATTACTGAACCCTGCTCTACATAGTTGCCATTTCTAACTTTTACTGAAGCAACATTACAAGCCCTTGGACTATTAATATTCATTGCTCCTGAAGCAACAGCATTGCTGTGAATAAATTCACCCTTGTCGTTGAATTTCCCAAATACTTCAAGCTTAGCTTTTGCACTATTGTATTCAGCTTCCAACTGGCTGAACTCTTTACGTGAAATTGAACCGTCTTTAACCAGTTTTGCTGCAATTTGGTATCTTGATTCAACATCATTGTAATCCGCATTTGCAAGCTTAAAAGCAACCTCACGACTGTCTTCCAGTTGTTCACTTTTTATTGAGGCAATTCTTTCTCCTTTTTTTAGTTTTTTGCCGGCAACCATATTTGTGGGTAAATCAATTATTCCACTGCTCTGTGCAACAATGGTAATGCGGTTATCTACCGCTGGTAAAATTTTTCCACATGTGTGGATCACGGATTGAAATGGTTTCTTTTTTACTTTAACAATTCCAAAATCGCCAACCCATGCCTGCTCTTTCAGGAAAACAATATCTGGTTCATGGTGGGTAAACTCTGCATGGGAAACATCATGCCCATCTTTAAAAACCCGGGTTTCTGCTAAGTTGAATGAATACGTATTTCCGGCATGCTCCAGTTTAATTACTAAAGAGTTCTTGCCCACCTTTGCAGGAGAAAACTCTAAAATAAAGATACCGTTCCGAAGTATTTTATCTGCTTTTGCAACCTGTTTCCCGTTGAAAAGCAGGATTGCTTTTGCATCTGAGATGGGTTTATAGTTAATCAGGTTTGTAAAATGAGCTATAAACTTTGCCGGTTCGCCTTTTACCAGGGCAGGGTACTCCACAAAGATTTCAACAGCATCTACAATCTGACTAAACTTTATTGACGGGGCTTCATTTCCGTGATCATGTCCCGAGTGACTTGAATGGTCATGCCCTCCATGGCTATGACCATGTCCATGACTACTATGATCATGTCCTTTTCTTCCGGAACAAGCTACAAAAACGATTGTATATACCAATAAGGTGATATATGATATAGTCTTTTTCATATCTAATTTAATTCTATTGAATAATGATAAATTATCAGTCCTCTGACTGATTAAATAAATGTGAGGAACAGCGATTCCCCAATTCTATATTTTAATGTGAGTGGTCGTGATCGTGATCTCCATGGTCATGTCCCTCATGATCGTGATCATGCCCTTCGTGGTCATGGTCATCATGGTCGTGGTGTTTGTGTGTTTCCTGCTTGTCTTTGTTTTGAGTATTTCTGCTTGAACAAGCTACAAATCCGGTAACATATATGAATAAAATGAATAATGAAATAATCCTTCTCATGATAATAATTTTTAGATTTTTTAAATGATCAGTCAAAAACTGAACGTTAACTAATAGTGCGTTCATAAAGTTTCGTTGAAAAACTCATCGGATGACTCTGTTGATATCGAGCATTTTAGTCATCCGATGAGTGACATGTTAATTCAAAAACGTACTACTAGTGAAATGTAGGGGCAGATTTATCCCATGGAAGGAGGACCACGTAGTGGTTTTAGTTCGTGGATTACAGAACTGTATATGAGTATTTGACTTTCTGCTAATTTTTCTTCTTCAGTTGGAAAATAAAAAAATTGTCCGTTTAGGATATCTTTAGCAAAAAGATCAAGTGAAATTTTACTTAAAGAAGTAGTTGTTTCAATATTAAAATGGCAAGGAATGTGGTCGTTTTCATGATCATGCTCAGTGCATTCATGGATATCAAAATCTTCATGGTGATGGTGTGAGTGATCATCTCCATGAAAATGATCATGGCAACACAGCTGAGTTTTTACCTCTCCGGTCAGGTTGACTTCAAAATGATGGTGGTGGGGAACAATGTTGTGGGCAAGAATAATTAAACCTGCAAACCACATGAAAAATGTTCCGATATATTTTTTACTATTAATCATTTTGAATTTTCACTACGCAAAAATACATTTTTTGTTTTAAAATAGTCAAATAGTGGAATTTGTCATTGAACTTGTTTAAAGCTTAGAAACTGAAAGTGGCTGTAATTATATAAAATAGAGCTGTTTGCTAATGTCATGAATTGTGACACTTTTTTCAACTAACCCACCCTGATCCCGAGTGCCCGGGATCGTCCCTCTCTTCGAGAAGCTATGCTTTATACACAAATATGAATTTAGGGAAGAAAATAATGAATATACAACACTCAATAACCAATGTAGAACTATGAAAAACACATCAATTCGGAGTTAATTTTGAATATTGGGTATTCAAAATTGAATATTTTACATTTAAATGTTGATAAAATGGATTGTTATTACCAAATAAAAGATGTGTATAAAGG
>JANQII010000115.1 GCA_028282195.1 Prolixibacteraceae bacterium | reverse complement strand
CTTACCCGGTGTTGGGGTATGTGATAAAAAATCAGGCGGATTCAATGGGCTGGTTGGAGCATTGGACATTTCATCCGCCGCATGGAAAACGTTTTTTTAAACCAATATCCAATAATCAAATCCCAGAATCCAACCATTGAGGACACAATTGCCAATGACCAATTATCCAGTAATGAGCATCCAGGTTCCAGGATCAAGGATCAAGTTCCCCGTATCCAGGATCATAAATTCAACAAAGTTACCCACCCGAATATTGCAGTGATCCAGGGTAGTCTCAATTTTATAAAACTAATTTGTAACCCAAGCCATGAACAGTCACAATGTGCTGTTCTTCTGAGGTGTTTATTTTATTTCGAAGGCGAAGTATAAAATTGTCAACTGTCCGGGCAGTTGGTTGGTAATCCATCCCCCAGATTTCATCAAGCAGATCGTCCCGGGTAACAATTTTTCCTTTATGCCGGTAGAGATAGTTTAAAATTTCGAACTCTTTATGTGACATCTTTACCGATTCGTCATTTACAAATGCTTCAAAATTCTCAAAAGACACTTTTAACTGTCCAATTTCAATTAAGCCTTGTGCATTTTCTGTGCCTGTAACTGCTGAACGCCTGAGTATGGTTTTAATCCGTGCCAGCAACTCCCGAAGGCTAAATGGTTTGGTCACATAGTCATCGGCACCAATCTCAAGCCCAAGAACTTTATCCAACTCTTCGCCACGCGCTGTTAATAAAATAATTGGGGTTTGGTTCCCGTCATTACGGGTCTTTTTACAAACATCAAAACCTGACATTCCCGGAAGCATTACATCCAACAAAACCAAATCATACCTGCCGGTTTTCAATTTTTCATAGCCATCATCCCCTCTATCTGCTGTATCAACTTCATAACCTTCAAACTCCAGGTTATCACGTAATCCGGCCAACATGGCCTCTTCATCTTCAATAATCAAAATTCTAGGCATGATTTTCTTTTTTATCAGGAAACTTCAAAATAAATGTACTGCCTTCCCCCAACTTGCTTCTCACTGCTATTAAACCACCATGAGCACTCATCATCTTCTTAACCATATTAAGCCCTAAGCCGGAACCTTTAGCTTTTTGGGCCAAATCCCCTTCAGTGACACGATAAAACTGGTCAAAAATGTATTTCTGGTTTTTGGCTGAAATTCCAATTCCATCATCCTCAACCTCCAGCCAAATGTATTTTTTCTTTTTAAGGATCCGGACTTCCATTCGCTTTTCTTTTTCTTTTCCGTATTTGATCGAATTATCAATCAGGTTCATGATCATATCAGAAAACGCTTCTTTATCAAGCATAACAAACACCTCATCATCTGAAGGCAGGAAGGTGCATTTCACATCATTTACCTCGAAATGCTTTTTGCATGAATCAATAATTTTCGGTACAAGTTTATTTAAATCATGCAATCTGAATTCATACTTCCGCTTGTTTTTTTCAATTCTTGAAAAATTAAGTATTCTGTTTACTATATCTGCAAGACGATTGCTTTCGTGATGAATTGTTTTCAGGTAATCGGCTTGTTTCTCTTCTGTTTTTACACGTTTAAGCATTAAGGTTTCGGCATACATGCTAATGAGTGCAAGAGGGGTACGGATTTCATGTGAAACATTGGATACAAACTCTGATTTCAATTCGGCCAGTTTCATTTCCCTGCGAATACTCCAAATAACAAACCCCAGTCCAAACAAAACAACCAAAGCCATTCCCCAAAGAATATAGCTACTTTGCTGGCTGCGTTCTGTTGCAAGTTCCTTTACTGTTTTTGCCTTTAATCGAATCCCTGCTTCATAATGAGGCAAATACCATAAATGTGCTTTCTGAAGTTTTGTTTCTTCCCGTTCGTGCTCCTGAATCACTTCTGTAGAATAAACAATACTGTTTGAAAGTGTATCCGTTATTTCCAAATAAAAAATATCCTGGGCTACCTCTTGAATTCGTGATCCAAGATTTTGTTCAATATATGAAATTGGGTCAATTAATAACTGACAAAGCATTTGCTTTTCGTTATTCTTTAAAAGAAAATAAAGCTGGGTTTTATCGCCAGAAATAAGCGTTTCTACTTTTTGATAGTTCGCAGCTAAAAATTCTTTTAATTTCTCAACAGTTTCTGTAGGTGGGGTCTCAAAGATTAATGCAACAGTTTCATTTTCA
The DNA here is from genome assembly GCA_028282195.1 of Prolixibacteraceae bacterium. Taxonomy (GTDB): domain Bacteria; phylum Bacteroidota; class Bacteroidia; order Bacteroidales; family Prolixibacteraceae; genus Sunxiuqinia. Next base: position 40,089 of record JANQII010000115.1, on the reverse strand, counting down.
GAATATGTTGTAACAGCACCATCCCAATCTAAGCCCATGAATCTTATTGCTTCAATACTTGGATTATTATCCATCTGGTTCCTTGCCAAAACCTCCATCAATTCACCATCAACAGCAATGGGCTGATCGAGACTTTGAACCCAACGTGAAACTAAATTCTCAGAATATTGATTCAACGATAAAAGAATTGATCCCAATTGGGCATCAAAAACACGTTCAACCATTGCTTCATTTTCATCAAGGGTTGATAGCTCACGTGTCAGGTAAAACCCCAATGGTAATGATACAATGACCAGTAAGATGATACTTATTCTAACTACAGTACGGCTCATCTTATAAATTTTAATACACTATGTTTTTGAAATTTTAGTTTCATCTTCCTATTAATATAGTATGCAAATCATCTTAAAATTACTGAATACTTGCCAAAACCCCTTTAAGCATTCTGTTTAAATCAAACTCACCTCTTTTTGAATAACCCGTGCGGACAATAACCAATTCTTTAGATGGGATAATGACGATAAACTGTCCATCGTGCCCCCTGCACAAATAAGTATCTGCCGGTGCATCAGGCAAATCATTCGTGCCATTTAACCAAAAGAATGCACCATACCTGCCCTTTGAACCATTTGCAGAAGTTGTGGTATAATTCACCCAACCTTCAGGGAGAAGCTGTTCGCCATTCCACTTCCCATTGTTCAGGTACAACAAGCCAAAGCGAGCATAATCCCTCATGGTAGCATACAGGTAAGATGATCCAACAAATGTACCCGAGGCATCCATTTCAAAAACAGCACTGCGCATTCCAATTTTATTGAAAAGGGCTTCACGAGGATATTTGTAATATTCAGAATCGTTATCAAATGTTTCCCGCAGGATTTTGCACACCAGGTTTGTTGTTCCTGAAGAATAAACAAAAACTGAATCAGCAGGAACCACTGCTGGTTTTTGGGCAGTGTATTCTCCCATGTCACTCACCTTATGCAGCATAATGGTCACATCGGATAAATTTCCATATGATTCATTCCATTCCAAGCCACTATTCATTTGTAACAGATTGCTAAGTGTTATTTTGCTTCGCTCATCTTCTCCCCACTCTTCAATCCCTATAGGTTTTTGAATATCAATAAGACCATCTTTTACCATCAAACCTGTAAGGGCATTGGTTATACTCTTTGCCATTGACCAACTCAAAAACCGGTTAGTCTGTTTTAAGTCTTCTCTGTAAACTTCAGCAACAGGCTGACCTTTATAGACAACCATCAAAGCAAAAGTACCTTTCGATGGGATTGTATCAGCCATAGCTTCCAGAACAGCCTCTTCAAGTTTTTCTGTATTCAAACCTTTCGGAATAGTATCCGTAATTAAATCGCCCATTGGCCATGGAATAGTGTCCGGGTTCTGCGGTAGAACTTCAACCTGAGGATAGCTTCCTGACCTTATTTCATCCTCGGAATAATCCCGAACAAGAATACAACCATAACCATCGATATAAATAGCTGTTGATTTACTCCATAAAAATCTGCTGGTAACTCGTTTATTCTCTATATCAACTGTATTTTCAGTGTATTTAATAACCGAAAAATTAAGATCTTCCTGTTCCAGCGACTCCTGGGCCCTACCGGCAAGAAATACTCCTGAAGCAAGATTTTTTGCGGCATAACCAGTAACAATAGGAAGCATTAAATTTAGATAGTATGCACCTCCCGCTATAATAAGAACGATAACAGCCAGGAATATTCTTTTTTTCATTTTTGGCAATTTTGAAAAGTTAATGAACTGTCAAGTTAGGAAATATTAATGAACCGGGAAACAGGAATGAACAAGAGTAAAGAACCAAGAACTAAGAGTCAAGACTTGCTTAAGTTTGAAGATATTTGCCAATTATTATTAAAAACTTGTGTCCAAGGTTGAAATTTCTAATATTGAATTCCCATTTCGAAATCCAGAAACATCCGCAAGACTCTTAGCACAGCGCCCTTTGCCCTTCGCTTTTTGCTGATTTCTTAAGACTTACTACTCGTTACTCATGACTCCGTTTTACTTCCAGGGCCATTTAACACAGTCCTTAATTTCAGGGAAAAGAACATGATCTGCTTTCCCTTTCATCGCCAAAGTTTGGATGCCTGGTGTATTCAGGGCTTCAAGTGCCTGATTCATCGTTTTACCTGAGACAGAAACATCATCAACCAAAAGAACCTTTTTACCTTCAAGATTAAAATCCTCAGGCAAGCCTTTTAAAACAACAGGTGCTTCATGCTGCGGAGTGTTATTTTCATCGCGATAATTAAGGGTTATTACAACTAATTCACAATTTAAATGAAAGGCAACCAAACTTGCCGGAACTACGCCCCCTGTTCCAATACCAATAACCAGATCAAAATCCGGCAAGTCCATTTGGCGAAGCCGTTCACTAATTTTTTTAAATGAAAGTGGTACCATATGTAATTTTGTGTCCTTTATTTTTTATGAAGAGGAATTTCGATATAAAAAGTTGAGCCTTTTTTAAGTTCTGTCTCATACCAAATCCTTCCACCAAGATTTTCAATAATTTTATTTACAATAGCCAGGCCAAGTCCCATCCCACTACTTTTTGTTGTGAAGTTTGGTTGGAACATTTGCTGTCTGATTTCCTCCGGAATTCCATTTCCATTATCGTCAACTGAAATTATGGCCTTCACTTCATCTTCACTAAGACTAACTTTGATTTCCCCCTTTCGCTCAGGTGGTATTGACTGAATTGCATTTTTAATCAGGTTAATCACAACCCGTGAAATCTGTTCCCTGTCTGCAAAAATCAATACTTCTTCATTGCCATTTAAATCAAGAGAGAAATCAATATGTATGTTCGATTCAAACAAGCCTGTCACTTTAATAAGTTTCTCACATAAATCGAATACTTCATTATTTGCTTTAGGAATTTTAGCAAAATTTGAAAATTCGGTTGCAATCTCAGAAAGTGCATCAATTTGCTCAATAAGAGTTGTCGTCACTCTTTTGAAATAATCATCGTACAATTCGCTGTTCTCTTCTTTTGCACGTTGAAGATATTGGATATTTAGCTTCATTGGAGTGAGCGGATTCTTAATCTCATGTGCCACCTGCTTGGCCATTTCACGCCAGGCCAATTCGCGCTCTGTCCGGGCAAGAAGCTCTGCACTTTCAGCTAGCTCTTCTACTTTCCGGTTGTATTCTTTTACCAATGAACCAATCTCATCATCCCGATGATAACTGATCTGTTCGTTCTTTTCTGTCAATTGAATCCCCTTTAACCTGTCACGAATAAGGCTAAGCGGCCTGGTAATCTGATTTGCCAGGAATACAGCCACAATAACCCCGGCAAGGAAAAGCAAAACATACAAATTGATGAACGCCACGATGAATGTGGAAATCTCCTGTTTCAGCCTATCGCCTCTGGTAAAATATGGCAAATTTATAAAACCTAAATAATCGCCGTTATTATTGATTATTGGTTCATAAATGGAAGAATAACGGAGGTTCCCAATTCTCTCTGGCTGGTAGTAACTCACCTGGTAGTTTTCAACAAGCTCGAAATAAGCATCAGAATTCATTCTATCGGACAAAATACCACGCCTGTAAAAGATTTCAGGCCTTGAGGTTGCCAGCAAACGACCATCAACTCCATAAATATTTATATCGGTTCGGAATATATTCGAGAGCTTGTTTAATTCGCGCTCCATCCAGTCTTGTACATCTCTCGTAATCACATCTACATCATTAAGCCGATGGTCGATTTCCTCAGCAATTGACTTCATTTTCTCATTCAAATCATACTGATGCTTGGCTTCATACTCCTGGATATTATAGAAAATCGTTCCTGCTGCTACAACCAGTAATGCTCCAAGTACAACAGCAATAATCGATGCCTGGATTTTAAATCGTAAATCGTAAATAATCACTTGTCTTCTAAAATTCGGATTTCCAATAAAAATAAGTAGAAGTATAACCAAAAAGTAAAAAACAAACAGGTAAGGAAACGAGATTAGGTAATCCAGAAACTCAAACGAAGGAGCGCTCACAAAAATGAAATTATCGCCCCCTAACCGATAAACCAGGTGATCGTATCCATCCCAACTAACCAGGGTGAACTCGGAACTATCCTGAGGTATTTCATATGAATCAATGTAGTAATTGTATTGATAGTCACCACTTAGATGAACCAAACTTCGATCAAAAAATTTCGCATATGAGAAATTTCTATACCTTTCCGGCTTAATCATAGAGTTATCCAGAAGCAATTCCGGGAAACCAGCTCCTTCCGGCAATAATTTTGAATTAAACTCAAGAAATACCGACACGCCAATTGAGTCAGTAACCAGAGGATATAAAAATTTTCCAAAGTAAGAAATACGCCCATTCATATTATCCAGATAATAAAAACTTGTACCCGGTATTTGAGTCCCAAAATCATCGATCATTTCATCGAAAAATGGGAAACAGGGAACCATCTGATTGTCTGGCTCAACCAACAAACTATCATAACCGGCACATGCAGTTACCTGGATATCATACTTTCTGAAATAGCCACTGAAGTACCTTCGGTTCAGATAGGTTTCAAGATTTTCATAAGGTGGTGAAAGCAAAAATGGAACAATAGAATCGACACTTAATTCCTCCTGAATTTCTTTCAGAAAAACCTCCGCAGCAGGATCATGCTCTGAGTTCAGGGTTACCGCCATCAGCTCCTGAATATCAACTTTTCTGGATTCCTGGTTTTCCTGAATAATAAGAAGAGAGAAAAAAGCAAATACAGAAACAAAATAGATCAGGTACGAAAATGAATATCTTTTTAACTGGGTATTTCTAAAAGCAATTACAGAAAAGCTTGTCACAAGAAATAAACAAAAAGCATAGACGTATGTGTTTCGTAAAATAATTGCTAAAATCCCAAAAACAATAACAGCCTGAAAGTTGAACCTCAAAAACTTCTTATTTGAAAACAGCTTCTCACCAAGTTCAATAATTTTTAAATTAATTAAGAAGGCTGACAGGAACAGAATTACAATAATAAATAATCCAATTACGCTGTATGAATCTATTTCACCAATATGGTTCAATTCTAGGGTAAGGCTGCTATTCACAATCAGGTTTTGAACCAGGTAATTCACAAAAAGATAAAACAGTCCTGCAAAAGTTAAAGCAGAAATAAGTTGAAGCTGTGACTCATTTTCTGAGATTTTTAACTCTTTGACAAAGTTTAAAGCCCAGAAAAAGATAATAACAGCAAGAAATGAAAAATCACCAAGTGATGGTAGCCAAAAAGAGAATGCATAAACAGAAGGCCCAAATAGCTCGAATACGTAAAAAGAAGATGGAACTTTGAAAAGTAAATGGAGCCAGTAAAACCCAAATAGTGAAAGCCCCAGGATGATTATTCGTACTAAAAAATGTTCATCGCGAAATTCTTTCATCATCCTTCTTGCAAAAAGGAAAAGGCAAATTAGTGCAAAAACAAACAAAGTTGCAGGAAACAGTAGCTGTGAAGAATTGCAATGTATTTTCCCCATTGGGAGAATGGAAAACACATAATCCCCATTTAGATCATTTACAGGAATTGATAATTCTTCAGCCCTTTTTTGCACAGCGAAACCATCCGGCAAATTAAATGGCTTCACAAACTTATTTTCAACGTATTGATTCTGTATCGAATAGTTATTTTTTATATGAATTAAGCCGATTAGCTTCAATCCATCAGTCCTTCTTGATTTTGAAAAGTATGTACCATTGGGCAATTCAACTAATCCAGAGTTCTGCATCAACCGTGGAAATCTTCCACCAAAGGAAAAATGATTGTTTGACCAATAGAGAATTTCATTCCCTTCAAGAATCATAAACCCAATATGGTGCTTACTATACATGGCAGACAGGCTTACAAGCTCAGCCTGAAAATTTCCACTGAAAGCATCGCTTACAATCAGTTGCTCAATTTCATCCAGTGTTTCATCCAGAAGTTGCTCCTGGTATTGAAATTTCTCTTCGAATTTTGCAATCAGCTTCTTTTCCGGGTGCTTATTGATAAATTGGTTTTCAATAATAAATGCAACAGCAAACAAAGCCAGCGAGGCAATAAGAAAACTGTATTTACGAAATTGTTTCATCAACATCTATTTTATTCATGATGATAAGGCTCACCTTTTAAAATGGTAAATGCCCGATATAACTGCTCACTAAAAACCAAGCGGACCATCTGATGAGAAAAAGTCATTTTAGACAAGCTCACTTTTCCTTTTGCTGTCTGATACACTTCGGATGAAAACCCATAAGGCCCGCCAACAGCAAAAACCAGGTTTTTTAATCCACTGAGCATTTTCTTCTCCAAAAACCGTGCAAATTCTACCGAACGAAACTCTTTCCCCTTCTCATCAAGCAAAATTAGTTCGTCCCCAGACTTAAGCTGATCCAGAATTAATTCTCCTTCTTTTTGCTTTTGCTGGTCCTGTGAGAGTTTTCGGGTATTTTTTATGTCGGGTATTATTTGGTATTCAAAAGATACATAATAAGATACTCTTTTCAGAAAAATATCTATTCCTTCCCGTAAATACGACTGGTCTGTTTTACCAATTACAATGAATTTAATCTTCATCTACGAATAATTGTTGTAGTCTAAAATTCGACAAAATATCCGTCTTTTGCAATCTTGCATGATTTTCGGATTTCTTTTTAACTTTACAAAAGTATGTTTCTAAATTAGCTAAGCTTAACAATATGGCATAATTTATGCAATTATGCTTGCGTAAAATTGATTTTTATGAAACTAAGAAATTATAAATCAGCCCTTTTGCTCTTAGCAGCTTTGTTTTTCTGCTTAAACTCTTTTGCACAAATTCCTGAAGATATTATTGTGAGCCTGAAAACAGGAAATGCTGCTTCGCTATCAAAATTCTTCAATAAGAATATTGAATTGGTGGTAGTTGACAAAGATGATGTTTACAGCAAAGCGCAGGCACAGCAGATTGTTTCAGAGTTCTTTAAACAAAACAAAACTGAACGCTTTGATATCATTCACGATGGCGGGAAAGAAGGGTCACTTTACGGGATTGGAAACCTTAGAACAAATAATGGAGTATTCAGGGTATATTTTCTTTTAAAGAAAAATGGTTCAAATTCTTATATCCATCAACTACGCATTGAAAAACAATAAATTGAATGCCCATCAGCCGATCCCATAAAATCAAACGGTTCTTTTTGAGCATTTTGCTTAGGGCCCGGCGGGTAAGCCTTCCCGGATTTGATGGGATACCACTTTATGATGTATTGGTTTTCTTTTGGAAAAGCATTGTTGAAGGTTCGATAACTACCAGGGCATCAGCCATTGCTTTTAGTTTTTTTATTGCCCTGTTTCCGGCACTAATCTTTATGTTCACTTTAATCCCAATTATCCCAATTGAAGATTTTCAAGATGAATTGCTACTTTTAATTAAAGATGTACTGACAGATAATACTTTCTCTTTTTTAGAAGATACAATCGACTATATAATTAATAAAGAACGGATTGATTTATTGTCACTCGGGTTTTTTATGGCTTTAATTTTTTCAACCAACGGACTGGCAAGTATGATGAGTGCTTTTGATGCTTCGTTACATAGTTTTCAACGCAGAACATGGCTGGGTCAAAGGTTAATTGCAATTCTCTTACTTTTTATTGTCTCTGTTCTATTGATGGTCACAATTATATTAATTGGTGGTGGTCAAATAGCCATTAACTATCTTGCTGACAATGATCTACTACGCGATAATTTTACCTATTATTTACTAACATTAGGTAAATGGTTTGTGATTATTGGCTTACTTTTTTTCACTTACTCCTTTTTCTACTATTTTGCCCCGGCAAAGAAGACGAAATGGCGTTTTATCTCTGCAGGAGGAACACTGGCAACTGTACTTAGTATACCAACCATATGGGGATTTGGATACTACATAAGCAACTTTGGACAGTACAATGAGCTTTATGGTTCCATAGGTGCTTTGCTGGCAGTGTTGCTGCTTTTTTATTTAATGTCGCTAATCTTGTTGGTAGGTTTTGAGTTAAATGCCAGCATTAATGAAGCACATCACAGGGCTATAGAGGAATAGAGATCAAATTCCAAAAAACAAAATCCAAGTTCCAAAAATTCTTACATCAAGCTTCGGACTTCCAGCTTCCAGCTACTTGTTTACTTTTTCCCCATTTTGAAGAGTAGTTCTTTTTCTGCTTTGTTTAATGAATCGTAACCCGACTTACTGATTTTCTCCAACACACGGTTGATTTCTTCCTGCTTCAGGTTTTTATTGCGGTTGTATTCAATATCGCCAGATTTGTTCCCTTTATAACTTACCTTGATCTTCTGTTTTGGTTTGAAGAATTTGACAATTCCATCGATCAGATTATTAATCCCTTTTGAAAGGTCTTTCCCTTTGCGGTATTGAAGCACATAAACCATCCCCCAGAAAGCACCACCAAGGTGAGCTAAGTTACCACCGGCATTTGACGAAGCGATACCAATCACATACATAAATACTGAAACCAGGGCAATGTATTTCATCTTTATCGACCCAATAAATAACAGATTGATTGTATGATTTGGAGCCCACATAGCTACAGCAACCACAATGGCGATTACTGATGCTGAAGCTCCAAGCAGTTGGGAAAATGTAAGAACTTCAGTAAATGCCGGGAATAAATTATAAGCTATCAGGTAGAAAACGCCACCTGTCAAACCGCCTAAAAGGTAAACACCAAGAAGTTTCCGTTCATCAAAATAGAAAAGAAAGATTTTACCCAGCCAGTACAGCCAAAGTAAATTGAAAAGGATATGCAGAAAATTGAAATGAAGGAACATGTATGTAACCAGCGTCCACGGTTTACTTGCTAATTGCCCAAAATCAGCTGGTAGCGACAGCCAGCTCAACAAGGTGAATTCCTGATTCAGTAAAAAGAAAAACACATTTACAATACGCACAAACAAAAATACAGCCAGATTAACGTATATCAACCGTGTTAATACCGAACCCTTTTTAAACGACTCCTTTATTTCATCTGCAATTCCCATGATCAATAAAAATTTCGGCTGTTTTTGTTCCAGTATTTTATAAGAATATAACCGAAAAGCATACCTCCAAGATGCGCAAAGTGGGCAATATTACTACCTGGTCGTGTTAACCCGAGATACAATTCAAGCAAACCATATCCAATCACAAAATATTTGGCTTTAATTGGGATAGGGGGGAAAAGAAGCATTAATTGTGTATTCGGAAAAAGCATTCCAAAGCCAAGCAATACCCCAAAAACAGCACCCGATGCACCAACAGTTGGAATATTAATCAGCAGGTTTAACTTGCCCATTAACGGATCGGTATAATTCTTTCCCTGATTATAAATATTAACACCTTCCCGCATCACAATATCAATTTTTTCAGGGCTCATTTTCGCAATTAATGATTGGAATTCCAGAAAGTTTACAAAAGTATGCAGAACAGCAGCTCCTAAACCCGTAACAAAATAGTAAATGAAAAACCGTTTTGGGCCCCAAACTGCCTCAAGTACCCGCCCAAACATCCAAAGTGCAAACATATTAAACAGCAAATGGGTAAATCCACCGTGCATAAAAATATGTGTTACCAACTGGTATGGTTCAAATTTAGGGGAGCTTATATAATGTAGGCCAAGGATCCTCGCCAAATCAACACCTCGCATGCTCAATACATAAGTTGCCAAAAGCATAAGCACATTAATGATGATCAGGTTTTTAACCACGGGCGGGATGGAGCCAAAATTGGGTCGTATATTCTGCATAACTAAATTCTTATTTCAACTGAAATTATTGTTCTTTTAAAGTCATTCAATGGTCATTTTTAGACATTAATGGTCATTCATAGTTACACATTCAATTTAAGATTTCCCAACTAATGACATATAATGACTATCAATGACAAGTTCAAATGTCTTCTTCAGAAAACTACAATCGTTATTCCAAAATTGTTTTTAAATACAAAGTAAACAAATATGGGGACAAATTGTCACTTCAAAAGCTTTTCAAATTGTTCAATCGGCATGATTGTCAATACTTGCTTCCCTGATGGTGAGAAATTTGGAGTTGAACAAGCAAACAACTGATCAATAATCTGGTTGATTTCTTCCGGCTTCATGGCATAGCCATATGAAATTGCTGAAGCACGGGCCAAAGAAGCTGCCACTTTCTCTTTTGCTTTTTCTTTTAAATCAGCAACCGTACTTTTCATGTCTTCAAGAACTCCCTCTATGATTTCCAAAGGTGATGAAGTATCCAATATTCCGGGAGTCCCATTAATAATGAAGCTGTTGTTCCCAAAATCACGAATATCAAAACCTAATGATTTCAAATCTTCTAAAATTGAACGCAACAACTCAGCATCATCGGCTGCCAGCTCAAATGTTTGAGGGAAAAGTTGCTGTTGGCTGGCAATCTCACTGCCAGCTAAAACTGCCATAAAGTTCTCAAACAAAATTCGTTCGTGCGCCCGTTTTTGGTCAATGACCATCAAGCCGGATTTTACTGGGCTAAGAATGTATTTATTCTTAAACTGAATGAATGATTTTCCTGAGAAAGAATCTTCTTCATGCTGAATTTCCAGGTTCTCTTCTTCTTGTGGTTCAATACGAACTTCCTGCGGTTGCCGGTCAAAATCGCTGTATAATTTTTCCCAATTCTCAACTGGTGTTTTTTCTTTCGGTGACGAATAAGTTGTTGAGCCGCCTGAAAACTTTTTCTCTTTTTCAAACGGATTATAAGTTGGATCGACCTGAATGGTTGGTTGCTTTACTTCCGAATGGTCTTTAGGTGCCACAGGGATATCAATACTGCCGGCCTGATCAAAATCAATGGAAGGTACAACATTAAATTTACCCAAAGCCTCACGAACCGAAGCCTGAATAATCTGCCAAATAGCCGATTCACTTTCAAACTTAATTTCTGTTTTGGTTGGATGAATGTTAATATCAATATTTGTTGGATCAACTTCAAAATACAGGAAATAAGAAGGAATGGTTTCGGGTGCCAAAATCTTTTCATATGCCTGCATTACAGCCCTGTGAAAAAACGGGTGCTTCATGTACCGCTTGTTCACAAAAAAGAATTGTTCCCCGAAAGTCTTACGGGCATGCTTTGGCTGGCCTATAAAACCTTTTATTTTAACCATGCTGGTATCCGTGTCAACAGGTATCAGGTTTTGATTGATATTTTTCCCAAACAGAGCAACAACCCGTTTACGAATATTATCTTCTCCCAACTCATAGATTGACTGATTGTTATGAACCAACGAAAAGCATATCTCTGGATTTGCCAAAGCCACTCGCTGTACTTCATTAATAATGTGCTTCAGCTCAGTTGAATTCGATTTCAGAAATTTACGACGTGCCGGCACATTGAAAAAAAGGTTCTTCACTAAAAAGTTAGTACCATTCGCACAGCTTGTCGCTTCCTGCTTTATAACTTTTGATCCGCTTATATGAAGGAATGTTCCTATATCCTGATCATGTTGCTGAGTGTGTAATTCAACATCGGCAATTGCAGCAATAGAGGCCAACGCTTCACCACGAAAACCCATGGTGCGAATCGCGAACAAATCATCTGCTGACCTGATTTTTGAAGTAGCATGCCTTTCGAAAGCCATTCTAGCGTCTGTATCCGACATACCACAACCATTATCACTGATCTGGATCAGGGTCCTGCCAGCATCTTTCAGGTTAATTTTTACTGAAGTAGCACCAGCATCAATGGCATTCTCAACCAATTCTTTTACTACCGAAGCAGGTCGCTGAATAACCTCACCTGCAGCAATTTGATTGGCCACCGAATCAGGAAGTAATTGAATAATATCTGGCACAGGGGAGTTTTAAAAGTTCAAGATTAGGTAAACAGCAAGACTCAGAATAACAATCAACATAATCAACCGGGTATTGGAACGTCTGCGGGCATCCTGCGCAGTTTTAGATGCATCACCCATACCACGGCGGAACTGTCCACGAATATTCGGGCGATAATTTTCACCGTATTCCTTTTTCTCATGTATCCCCAGTTCCCTTTTTATTCTCTCCTCCCGATTTTGCATCTCCTCTTTATCAGGATCATAATACCTGTAAGGTATATGAAACTGCTTACCTTTGGGTGTATGAAAAAACTTCCCGATCATGATTCTCTGTTGTTATTGATTGACTTACAAAAGTACAAAAATCAAGCCACTTGATGAAATACAAAAGCGGAAGTTTCTAACTTCCCAGTAAGCTTATAAAATCCACATCACCCTTATTTTTCATTTTAGGATTCTTGAATGTCCGCTGTCAGTCGTCAAACGACCGTCACCCTGAACTTGTTTCAGGGTCTCAGTCACAATTTGTTGATCCTCAGAAGTAATAAGATGCCCAAGCTAGTGCAGATTTGCAATCTGCACTCCCAAGCTGTGGATCTGTGATCCACTGGAACACTATACAAAACAAATACCCACCAAGCCTTTTTCTCCTGCATAATCTCGTGCAGAGCTATAGAGATATTCTTCAGGAGTTGCTACAATCTCCGCAACTACTGGATTATTGTGAATATAGTTTATCTTTTCATCCAGAAAAGCTGTTGAATGAATTTCCTTTGCCTCATTCCCGTTTTGCCAAACCTTGAACTTTTTAATTTTCTTGTCATTTTTACCTGCATACCAAAATAAGTTTAACATCCAGTCACGCCTACTTTCTGGTGCTTCTTTTATATTATTGATGATTGCTTTGCTTGTAAATTTTTTGAAATCACGTAAAATATCAGACAGATTTTCATCTTGTTTTGTGCTGGCAATAAGATGAAGATGATTGCTCATCAAACACCAGCTGTACACTTCCAATCCTTTATTCGTTATGCAATAGTTCAGAGAATCAACAATAACATGCTTATTGATTGGACGAGTAAAAACATCGATCCATTCTACAACAGTTAGGGTGAGGTAGTAGGTATATCCTGGGGCTATTTTGTTTCGGATTCCCATATTATGAAGGTAGTTATTTTATTTGAGATTAGTGGTAGTATTAAGCCTTTAATTTGGGATTACAAATCCCATATTAAAAGGTGTGGATAACATATCCACACCAGCGAGGAATAAGATGCTGAAACAAGTTCAGCATGACGTGCAACTAAAGGATATGATACACCGCGTACATTCATTTTAGAATTTTATTGTGACTAAATTTTCACCATAATTTGGTTTTTACATTTTCCTGGAAACTTAAAAATTATACGTTTTTGCAGTTCAATCCCAACGATATACAATTAACAACTGATCAGAATCAATCTTCCAGTTTTTCAATCACCTCAGATTTTAACGGTTCGAGATGCTTCTTGATAATTGCCCTTATAATATCAGATAAGTACTTTTTCCCCTGATCCGTCATATATCAAAATCTTTGTGGAATCAATACGCTTACGTAGAAAAGGATTACGAATCGATGAATCAGTAAGTAAATCAACTTTACGATGAAAGAAATCCTCAAATGTATCCCAAAGCGAGATAAGCTTTTCTCCTTTTTCTATTGGGTCGAAATCATCAATTTCAACCAATAAATCAATATCACTATTCTTATAATCAAAGCTATCTGTTACTGAAGATCCAAAAGCATATAAATATTTTACTCCATGACTTGAGCAAACTGCTTTAAAATCCTCAATTCGCTTTGATATTTCATCAGATATAATCATATTACTAAGATACAATTTTAAAAAATTATCACTTTATTTTCCATTTTAAAGCCTGCTTCACCTTACGCATTCAATTTCTGCCCGCACTTTTTACAAAATGCAGCATCATCCTCATGGTCCCCATGCATGCAATTATCACACGTTTGAGTATTTGTTCTGTTTGACTTACGAATAATTCCTACAGTAACAATCCCGGTGGGGACAGCAATAATTGCATAACCAACAATCATCACAATGCTAGCGAGAAATTGCCCAAGTGGGGTCATCGGTGAAATGTCCCCATAACCCACAGTCGTCATGGTAACTATCGCCCAATAAATGCTTTTTGGAATGCTGCTAAAGCCATGTTCAGGCCCTTCAATGAGGTACATCAGCGTTCCAACAATAATGACAATATTCAGAACAAAGAACAGGAAAACAAATATCTTTTCGCGACTTGCCCAAAGTGCACGTCCCAGATTCTGACCAGCATAAATGTACCGGTTCAGTTTCAAAATCCGGAAAACCCTTAGCAAACGAATGGCGCGTATAACAACAAGGCTTTGACTTCCAACAAAAATTATACTTAGGTATGTAGGCAAAACAGCCAGAAAATCAATAATCCCATAAAAACTGAAAACATATTTCCAAGGTTGCTTTACTATTCTTATTCGCACAATATATTCAGCTGTAAAAATCAGGGTTATTATCCATTCCAGGATTTTTAAAAGGGCATGATAATCTTCATCAATTTGAGGTACACTTTCAAGAACAACAAGTAAAATGCTTAGCAAAATTACCATCATTAAAACGATATCGAATATTTTTCCCTCCCGGGTTTCAGCCTCAAAAATTATTTTATAAAGCCTTTCTTTTGGAATATACAATAGTCGTTTCATACTTCCTCTTTTATAGTAAAGATATACTTTTTGAGATGATTAATTTCTACATATTTTATGATCCTTGTTTTTTATTTGATCAGCATTCCATAAATTTATACGTTACTTTCAAATATTCGCCCTATGATGATAAAAACGTTTGCTTCAGCGGTTCATGGCATTGATGCCACAACAATCACTATTGAAACTGATGTTTCTCAAGGAATAAAATTCTTTTTAGTGGGCTTACCCGACAGTGCTGTAAAAGAAAGCCAGCAGCGCATGGAGTCTGCATTAAGATTAAATGGTTTTAAATGGCCAAAGAAAAAGATCATTATCAACATGGCCCCTGCAGATATTCGGAAAGAAGGATCTTCCTACGACCTACCTTTAGCCCTTGCTGTCCTGGCTGCTTCTGAACAAATTTCATCTGAAAAGTTGAGCAGATACCTGTTAATGGGAGAGCTCTCACTGGATGGAAGTTTACAACCCATTAAAGGTGCACTCCCAATTGCGATTAAAGCACGCGAAGAAGGTTTTGAAGGCTTTATCCTCCCCAAACAAAATGCACGGGAAGCTGCAGTTGTTGACAAACTTAAAATATACGGAGCAGAAACGCTCGAAGAAGTTGTTGGCTTTTTGAACGGTGATTCAGAGTTGGAAGAAACGATTGTAAATACCCGTGAAGAATTCTTCAACCAGCTATGCAACTCAGATTTTGACTTTTCAGATGTAAAAGGTCAGGAAAACGTGAAGCGGGCACTTGAGATTGCTGCAGCAGGTGGTCATAACTTAATCATGATTGGTCCGCCAGGTGCTGGAAAAACGATGCTTGCCAAACGAATACCTTCTATTTTGCCTCCTTTCACCTTGCATGAAGCGCTGGAAACAACCAAAATTCATTCGGTAGTTGGCCGTATCGACAAAGAAACTTCGTTGATGACCACCCGTCCTTTTCGATCGCCCCATCATACCATTTCTGATGTAGCTTTGGTCGGGGGTGGAACCTATCCCCAACCCGGTGAAATTTCACTGGCTCATAATGGTGTTCTCTTTTTAGATGAACTCCCGGAATTTAAGCGAACGGTTTTGGAGGTGATGCGCCAGCCTTTGGAAGACCGTCACATTACAATCTCAAGGGCCAGGTTTTCAGTTGATTACCCGGCAAGTTTGATGTTGGTAGCTTCTATGAATCCATGTTTCTGTGGCTTCTACAACCATCCTTCTAAGATTTGCGTGTGTGCGCCTGGTATGGTTTCCAAATACCTCAACAAAATATCAGGACCGCTACTTGACCGCATTGACATTCACCTGGAGGTTGTTCCTGTTCCGTTTAAGAGACTTTCAGAACTGAATGAAACTGAAAGCAGCCAAAGTATTCGCGAACGTGTAATTAAAGCACGTGAAATTCAGTTAGCCCGGTATAAAGATATAAACGGCATTTTCTGCAATGCTCAAATGTCATCCAGACAGATACGGGATTTTGTACAACTGGATAAAGAAGGAAGTTCCAGGCTAAAAGATGCGATGGAAAAACTTGGGCTGTCCGCCAGAGCTTATGATCGGATATTACGGGTTTCGCGTACCATTGCGGACCTTGAAAACTCAGAGAATGTTCAAAGTGACCATCTTTCTGAGGCTATTCAGTATCGGAGTTTGGATCGGGATAGTTGGGGAGGGTGAGTAGTTAAACAAAAATTATAAGCTGGATTGGATTTGTAATCAGATCCTTACGAACAGTGGATTTATAATCCACATAAACCAAATAACTTAACCTTCTTTCATCATGGGAATACACATTAAAATGTGTTCTATATAAGCTTTATCATCTTTCATGCCTGATAAATTACATTCAAGTCATTCTGGATACTTTTTTTTATGATTTCGTTTTTAATGGCGCCTTCAGTTATCAGATCTACTTTGATTCCTGTTTTTTCAGAAAGTTCGTTTTCAATCCGTATTAACTGTAACAATGATATTGATTTTTTAAACTTTACTAATAAATCAAGATCACTATCATCATTGCTCTCATTCCTGCCGTAAGAACCAAAAATTCCAATGTATTTGGGGTTGAAATCCTTTAAGTACTGTATAATAATATTTTGAATCTCTTGATTTAGCACATTACAAAGATAGGATTTTATTGTTTCTTCCTTTTTTATGAGTTAGACTGATATTGAATAACCAAGAAAATGAAATGATTTTAGGGATTTGTTTAATGTTTGGTCGAGCATTATTTTATATTACTGCTGGGTAATGCTTTCAAATTAACAACCTAAAATCATATTTTCCTTGAATATTCTTCTTGTTTTGCATTTTTTGACCGTACTTTCATTTGTTCGAATTGAAAATGTGCATAGTTGTGCAGGCTGGCAAGGATAAATCAGGTACCTGGATTAAAAAATTTACGGCGAGGCACAATTATAAATACTACTAGTCCCAACACCATAATGCCTATTTCAAAATACCCTGAATGCCCCCCAATTGCAGAACTAAAGTTTAAGATTAATAATGGATTAATTAACTCTGGAATCACCTTTTCAATTGAGATTAACCCATACAACAAGTTATAACCAAAATGGAATCCGATGGGAACGAAAATTGACTTTGTTTTATAATAGCTATAGCACGTTGCAATACCACAAATAAATGCGATAATATAATCATATGCATTTGTATAATGGAAATGTGACAATGAAAAAACTATGGAAACAAGAAAAATAGAAATTAACCTGTTTTTAAACTTGTAGGTTAATACATTATACAAAAACCCCCGAAATGTGATTTCCTCGGCAATTACAATTATCAGATTAGTTAAAACATATACAAATATAGTTTTTTCCAATAAGGCGGTTACTCCTTTTTTTTGCTCAGTTATTTTAATTAGGTCAAACGAAATGAAATTACAAAAGTAAGAGATAACAATTACGAAAAGAAAAGAAATAAAAATCACTAAAAAGCCGATTAAGAAACCATTAAGTGAACTCATGTTCAAACGAGAACTTCTTTTGTAAATTCTAAAAATTACAGGGAAACAAAAATCAAATACATTTGTAATAAAAAAAGGAATGCAAGCATATATTGAATAACGAAGAAAAAAGTAATGATTTGGATTTAAACGATCAGCGAATAAGCTAACCAAACCATGCCATACTCCTCCTATAATAAAAAAGGCAAATTCACAAATTAAAATTGCAAATAGTATCTCAAAAAAGATTTTTACGTATTTAAACATTATAAAATCTTACCCGTTTACTCTCAACCTGAGTGAAATATAAAGTTGTGAAGTTTTGAAATAAATCTATTTAAAAAGAAATCAAGGATTATTGAAATAAAAAATATATTAACCATTAACGAGTAATAAGTTAAGAAGTCAAAAAATAGATGTGCAAATTCAAAAAATAAGAAGCCCAATGCAACAGCGATGGATACATTTAGTGATTTTTTATTTTGTTTGGTCCGTTCCACGATTATAAAAAGAATTAAGGCCAATAATCCTAATACGCTTTGGTTTTCAATAAATAGCTCACTAATAAAAGGTAAAAGCCAGCATAGTGTTATAAGTGTTGTTATGATGATCTTTTTCATGGTTTCAGGATGAAATATAGTTTTATGAGTTACTATTTTAAAAAATTACGATTTTATCTATTACTAATTCAATATATTTTTTATACCCATCGCCCAAATTAAATCAGCAGAGTGCATAAAAAAGCACTCTGGTATTTTTTCAGGAAAAAACCGCCATTAATATTTTGGGCTTCTTTTTGGGATATTATCCGAAATGAATAGGATATGTCCAACTCATGGCCGTTAGGATAATAATAGGTTTCCCTAATTTTAGAATAGGCAATCTCAGCCCCCATATCTTTAAAAACCTCCAAATCTTTAAATAATTGCCTTCGGCTAATATTCAACTTACTGCAAAGCATTTCAGGCCTGCCTGTGCATTTGGCTTTTATCATTTTGTTCATCCTTTTCAGGCGTTCCAGTTGTTGTATTGCTTTCATCGTCTTGAATGTCAGGGTTAATATTTTTGAGAATCTTAATTTTTAAATTCGGGCATTTTGCCAAAGTCCATAATATTTCCCTTGTTGTTGGTTTTAGTGATTCAACAACGGGAATTTGTCCGTATGAACCCATTATCCATGCGAAGGCAAGAAGCGCTGGCACAAAATCAGATGTATGAAATACGAAACGGATGTTCGAATATCGGAATTCCCGGAATACTGCTTTATGAGGTGGTTTAGCCATCATTGAATAATCAATACTTTGATGCTAATTTATAAATTTCATACGAATAAACCAGCACGTGAACAGAAGCTTAATTTTCTTTTCGGTTAACTTATTCATCTATTTGCTTTTATCACCTTCTATCCTCGCAAGCGTTGTTGAGTCAATATTTAAGATTTTTGCCATTTCTTTTTGAGTAATGCCTTTTTCAATTCTGTATTGCTTGATTTTGTTTTGTTCTAAGTTGGGCGAATAACCAAGAAATGAAATAATTTTAGGGATTTGTTTAACCTGGGGTTTTGTATGCTTTAATTCCCATTGAGTGATACTCTCTGTAACAACCTTTAGCATTTTAGCTACTTGTGGTTGGCTAAGGTCTAAATCAAGTCTTTTCTTTCTTAAATGGTCTCCGTAGGTCTTTAATTCTTTAAGATGGGGCTTTCTATTTGGTTTCTTGGTTTTAAATATCACTTTGGTAAATGGGCAGTTTTAGAAGAAGTTTATAGATTCTAAAATATTGTTTTAATTATCTTTTGACTAATCAATAAAATCAAAATATTCGTTCGAACATCTCATTATTTATATTTAATTAAAATAAGAAAATTGATTTTAAAATATAAAAAAAGCACTTACCTTCATTCCTGAAATTGGTCATCCTCATAATCAATAAATAAATGAAATATCTATCCACCTTAATACTCAAATTTACAACGATTTGTTGCCTATCCAATAATATTAAAGATGAGACTCCAATTGTTTATGAGCTTTCAAGTATAAGTTTATTTTCAGCTCAATATGCAGGAAATGTCTCATTGATATTCATATTTAACTGTAATATTATAGAGTAAAGCAAATACACCGGATACCGAAAAGGGTTAAGAGTAGGCAAAATTAAAAAGTGCTATTATGAAAAAAGAAAAAGTTTCAACAGGTATTGGGAAAAATTATTGCGGTTCTATAGGGGATGAAGAATTTTCTGAATTCCGTGAATTAGTAAAGGAAGAACTAGTAAATTTTAAATTTAAATTACCGTTAGACTTTTTACCTAAAAATCTTAATTGTCATCATTGTTATGTTGGACTGGATAATGGATTTACCATTAGCTACGATGGCAATGTTTATAAATGTTTTGGCAATGTAAACCCTCCCCAAAATGCAATAGGAGTATTAAATGATTTTGGAGAAATAGATTTTGATTACCCTGAGTATTTACGGTGGTATAATTATGATTATTCTACGAATACAAATTGTAAAAATTGTATTTTACTTCCAGTTTGCATGGGTGGATGTGCCCGGAGAAGATTAGGGTTAACACCTGGACTGCCTGCAAAATGTGATCAAAAAAAGGCTATCAGTTCAGCTAAAAATACAATCAGATCAGCATATGAATTAAATCAAAACTAAAAGTGAAAAAAGGAATAATTTTATTAATTATCATTTGTATTCATTTTGAAGGATACTGCCTCAAACCAGAAGTTGGGTATCGTTGGAAACCAAATATCTGGGGGCTGATGTTTACGGAATATGATATTGTAACGACCGATAACTATCGATTAAAAGCCTGGTTTTATCCTAAACAGAAAGCATTGAGCAAAGATTCCATCCAATATTATTTGGAGGCAAAAACCATGATTAGACCATACAAAATTGAAACAACTGCAAAACATCCTACTATTGTAATTTGTAATGGAGATTCCGGGAATATGTCCTATTTATTGAATTTTGCTAAAGCTTTCTCCACTAACGGATATAATGTTCTGACCTTTGATTGGAGAGGGTTTGGGGAGAGTCAAACTTTCCCAATAGATACCAACTATCTAGTTTATAATGAATTTTTGACAGATTTTGATGCGGCAATTGAATTTGTTAAAACATTACCAACTGTTGATACGGCCCAAATAGGTGTATATGGTTTTTCAACAGGAGCATTTCTGTCATATGCCACTGCTTGTAAAAGAAAAGATATCAAAGCGATTATTGCCCGTGGCTTGTTTACTGATTATAAAAGTATTATTCAACATTTAAAGACAATAAAACCACATGATACTTTTTTACTACCTACTGAAAAAGATATTGATGAGCACTCGCCCAGAAAAACCTGGCATAGGTTTTCAAAACCAATTTTTCTAATTGTAGGAGAAAATGACGACATCACTCCAAAAGATAACTCAGTTGAAATACTTAGAAATGTAAATAGTATGGTTCGGGAACTTTGGATTGTTAAAGATGCTGAACACGGTGGAGCAAAAAGCCCCGAGTTTGTCAATTTACCTATGTTCATTAAACGAACCACTCGTTTTTTTAATGAAAATCTTTAATAGACGTAATTAAACCCTTTTGGTTGCCCTATTTAAGGAACAAAAATTAGGTAACAAATTATGTCCAACTTAGTATTTTACCATCTCTTTTGAGAAATACCCCCCTCAATTCGCCATTGTTTGATTTGGTTTTCCTTTTTAAAGGAGAATCGTATGTACTCAACATTCCAAAAAACATTTCACGCAAAAAGACATTTCATTTCTCAACTTCATTTTTTAACCGGCTAAGAAAATATTCAAAAAAAGATTGAAAATTGGTTCATTTTCATTCAGACTTATTTTACTTTTATTCAACTTCAAACAAAAACCCGGTGTTATGAGATTTTCAACGATTTGCCTTTCTATTCTTTTGGTTCTTTTTGTGTTTTCTTCGTGTAGCAAGAAAAAAACATCTGTAAAATCAGTTGTCGAAAGCGGATATTCAGAATATATCAGCAGCTATACAACTGGAGTTATTTCATGTAAGGCTCCAATAAAAATTTCATTTACAAAGGAGCCTGTCAATTTAAAACAACCAGGAGAAATCCTTTCCAACAAATTAATTACACTTACCCCCTCGGTTAAAGGAAAAACACAATGGTTGGATAACCAAACTTTGGCTTTTATCCCAACGGAGAAGATGATCTCAAACACCCGCTACACGGTTAAAGTAGAATTGGATAAAATCATTGAAGTTCCTAAAAAGTATAAAACGCTGGAATTTGATTTCAAAACCATCAGGCAGTCTTTTAATGTAAATAATCTTGTCATAAAACCTTTTGGTGACAAGGGATTGAAATATCAGCTTCTTGCAGGCAAAATACATACCGCTGATTTTGCCAATAACGAACAGGTTGAAGCATTGATAAAAGTAAGCCTGGAAAAACAGTCACTGAATATTAGCTGGGAACATGATGAAGATGGCAAAACCCACGTTTTTAAAACAGACAGTATTGAGCGTTTGGAGCAGGCACAAAAACTGGTTGTAAAATGGGATGGAGACCGTTTAGGGGTTAATCAAAAAGGAAGCGAAGAGCTGGAAGTCCCTTCACTGGATGTATTTAAGCTGCTAAGCCATTCAGTCATCCAGCAACCGGAACAACATCTGTTGCTTCGTTTCTCCGATCCTTTATTGCCTGATCAAAACCTAAACGGCTTGATTTCAATAGGCAACAAAACCAACCTTCGAAGCTCCATTGACAATAATGAAATCAGGGTTTATTTGCCTTCACGTTTATCAGGAGAACATGAAATTTATATTTCCGGTGGAATTAGAAATGCCAATGATTTCAAACTGAAAGAACCTCTCAAAATTCTTGCACCTTTTGAAGATTTAAAACCGGCTGTTCGCCTGGCAGGAAAAGGAAATATTATTCCAGCCGCCGAAGAACTGATCTTCCCTTTCGAGGCTGTTAACCTAAAAGCTGTTGATTTACGTATCATCAAAGTTTTCACCAATAATATCCATCAGTTTTTTCAAAGGAACAACTACAACAAAAGTTATGAAATAAAACGGGTTGGAAAGTTAATTTATCAGGATAAAATTGATTTGAATGTATCTTCATTTTCAGAATTAAAAAACTGGAATACATACAGCGTTGATATTGCCAAATTAGTGAAGATTGAACCGGGGGCTATTTACAGGGTACAAGTTCGGTTTAGAAAAAAATATTCGCTTTACAGGAAGAATGAAATGCCCGAAATTGAAGCAAATTCCCTGCTTAATGAAATTGACGAATTGAAAAAGAAACAAGATGAGTTGGAAAGTTGGAATGAGCCTGGTTGGTACTCCGATTATTATTACCCGGAAAACTATGAGTGGTCGCAACGTGATAACCCGGAGCATGTTTCCTATTATTATTCCGATCGTTTTGTCACTAAAAACTTATTTGCCACAAACCTGGGGATTATTGCCAAAGGGGGCAACAACAACGCCATGAACTTTGTGGTAACGAACCTAAAAACAACCGAACCAGAGCAAGGGGTATCGCTAAAAATTTACAATTACCAGAAACAACTCATGGAGAGTATAACCACCGGTGCAGAAGGTATGGTAAGCGTAAAACTAAAGCATAAACCATTTTTGCTTGTTGCTGAAAAGACCGGACAAAAAGCCTATCTAAAACTGGATGACGGTTCTTCCCTTTCCCTAAGTAATTTTGATGTGACTGGGAATATCGTTCAGAAGGGAATTAAAGGCTACATCTACGGCGAACGTGGTGTTTGGCGTCCCGGAGATAAAATTTACCTGACATTTATCCTTGAAGACAAACAGCAAAACCTGCCGGAAGGCCATCCCATCATTTTGGAACTGGTTAACCCAAAGGGACAAACTGTTCTTCGTCAGGCTAAAACGGAAGGCACGAATGCTTTTTATTGTTTCACCATTGAAACGAAGCCCGATGATCCAACCGGCAACTGGAGGGCTTATTTAAAAGTAGGCGGTCAAACTTTCTCAAAACGAATTAAAGTTGAAACCGTAAAGCCTAACCGCTTAAAGATAGATTTGAAATTTGCCAATGACCTCTTAAGCATCACCAATGCCACTGAAAAAGCAACTTTAAAATCGAACTGGCTACACGGTGCTACCGCAAAAAACCTGAAAGCTGATATTTCAATTAATTTCTCAAAAGCCAAAACAAAGTTCAAAGGGTATTTCAATTACATTTTTGACGATCCTGCCAAAGAGTTTTATTCCGAAGATAAAGTTGTTTTTGAAGGCAAACTGAATGAGCAGGGAATTTCCAGTTTGGCTTTTAAACTTCCTAAGCTGACCTCAGCACCCGGAATGCTCAAGGCCAATTTCACTACCCGTGTTTTTGAAGAAACAGGTGATTTCAGTACCGATGTTCAATCCATTCCATTTTCGCCATATTCATCTTATGTTGGCTTGAAGTTACCGGCTAATAAATCGAACTGGTATAAAACCGACACACCCTATAAACTCAATATACTTACGGTTGGACCAAACGGGAAAACTACTGATCGAAAGAATATTGAGATAACCGTTTATAAGATTAGCTGGCGCTGGTGGTGGGATTCTGATGAAGACAACCTGGCCCACTATGTAAATGACAGGTACAGCCGCCCAGT
Organism: Prolixibacteraceae bacterium; assembly: GCA_028282195.1. Classification (GTDB taxonomy): domain Bacteria; phylum Bacteroidota; class Bacteroidia; order Bacteroidales; family Prolixibacteraceae; genus Sunxiuqinia. The sequence goes on along the minus strand of JANQII010000115.1, from coordinate 15,903 downwards.
CAGCCGGGAAAAAGTCAGTACGACAAATGGGGTAAGTGAAATCCCGTTTGAAATTAAGTACAAAAATTGGGATAGCAGTGGACGATACCTTATTCATGTTAAAGATTTGGACAGCGGCCATAGTTCAGGCGTTACCGCCTATTTCTCAAAGTGGGGAAGTTGGTCATCGGAAGGCATGCAGGGAGCAGCGACCATGCTTTCTTTTAAAACAGATAAAGAAAAATACAATGTAGGCGAAAAAGCTTCGGTAACCATTCCATCAGGTAAAAATGGCAAGGCGCTTGTCAGCATTGAAAACGGTAGCGATGTGTTGGACATGTTTTGGGTGGAAACCAGGGAAAAGAACACTCAGTTTGAGTTTGAAATCAAACCCGGGATGACCCCAAACATTTTTGTCAATATCTCGCTTATTCAGCCGCATTTGCAAACTGAGAATGATGCACCAATCCGGTTATATGGCGTTGTGCCCGTTTTAGTTGAAGATCCGGTAACGCATATAAAACCGCAACTGGAAATACCCGATGAACTTGAACCGGAAAAAGAATATCAGGTTGAAGTCTCGGAAAAAAGTGGACGGGAAATGACGTATACCATTGCCGTTGTTGATGAAGGGCTTCTTGATCTGACCCGCTTTAAAACCCCAAATCCATGGCCCGTATTTTATGCCCGGGAAGCTTTAGGTGTAAAAACCTGGGACTTTTACGATGATGTTATTGGTGCATACGGGGCACGTTTGGAAAGAGCTTTTGCGATTGGTGGTGACGAAAATCTGGATGCTGCCAAAAAGAAAAAGGCAAACCGGTTCAAACCGGTTGTAACCTTCCTGGGGCCTTTTAAGCTTGAAGCCGGGGCAAGGAACAGCCACAATCTGAAAATGCCGAACTACGTGGGTGCAGTACGTGCTATGGTAGTTGCCGGTCAGGATGGTGCTTATGGCAATACCGAAAAATCGGTGAAAGTTCTTAAACCGTTGATGATCCTTCCAACTTTACCCCGGGTTTTAGGGCCTGGCGAAGAAGTTGAGTTGCCAGTCAATGTTTTTGCAATGAAACCAGAGGTTAAAGATGTAAAGCTTGAGATTGAGCGAAACGAAATGTTTACCGCGGTGAATAGCACCTCACAAAAAATTTCTTTTGAAGAACCGGGAGATCAGATTGCCGGCTTCAAATTAAAAGTGGCTGAGAAAACCGGGGTAGCTAAGCTTAAAGTAAAAGCAAAAAGCGGCAAACATACCGCTTATTATGAAATTGAACTGGCAGTACGCCCTTCAAATCCAATCGTTACCAATTTTACCGAAAGTGTTATTGAACCTGGTAAAAAATGGGAAACGACTGCACAGGAAGTAGGGATGGAAGGAACCAATTCTGCAAAACTTGAATTATCCGGCATTCCGCCATTAAATTTAAGCCAAAGGTTAAATTACCTGATTGGCTATCCCCATGGCTGTATCGAACAGGTAACATCGGGTGCTTTCCCTCAGCTAATGCTTCACAAACTTGTTGAGCTAACTGCCGATCAGAAATATGAAATTGAAGAAAACGTTCAAACTGCTTTGAATAAATTTACCCGGTTCCAGATCACCAATGGTGCTTTTGTATATTGGCCTGGATCGCAACACCTTTCTTCCTGGGGAACGAACTACGCCGGGCATTTTATGCTGAAAGCGGAAGAGGCGGGCTACTTTATCCCTTATGGCATGAAAGATAAATGGATCAGTTACCAACAAAATAGGGCCAGGAACTGGCAACGATCTTCTACTGGTTACAGTCCTTCCGGCCATGTTCAGGCTTATCTGCTTTACACCCTGGCATTGGCACAAAAGCCAAACTTTGGGGCAATGAACCGCTTGCGCGAAGAGGGTAATCTTAGCAATCTTACTAAATGGCGACTTGCCGGGGCTTATGCACTCGCGGGGCAACCTGAAGTCGCTGAAAAAATCATTCGAAATTTAAGTAAGGAAGTTAAGGAGTATCGCGAACTATCAGGAACGTTCGGCTCGCACATCAGGGACAAATCAATGATTGTTGAAACCCTGGCCTTACTGAAAAAACGTAGCGAAGCATTCGGTTTGGTTGAAGAAATCTCTTCCAGCCTTTCGTCCAATAAATGGCTAAGCACACAAACCACGGCCTACTCACTTCTTGCCATTTCACAATTTATTGGCGATGATAATTCCGGGGACAATACGCTTAAAGCTGAAGTTACTATTAGCGGTTCTTCCAAGACCATTTCAAGCTTAAAACCACTGTGGCAGGAAGAAATTCAACTTAAAAAGAATGGAACAAAAGTACATGTTGAAAACAAGTCAGGAAAGATTTTATACGCCCGTGTTATTAGCCAGGGAATCCCGGTTACCGGCGATTCAACAGCAGTAAAAAGTAATCTTAACATGGATGTCAGGTATACCGATATGAAAGGCAACCGGATTGATCCGTTAAAAATTCAGCAGGGAACCGATTTTGCGGTTGAGATATCACTTCATAACCCGGGACTAAAAGGAACTTATGAAGAAATGGCACTTACTTCAATTTTCCCTTCAGGATGGGAAATTATTAACAAGCGGATTAATGATATTGACAGCCCATTAAAGAGTGACGAGTTTGATTTTCAGGATATAAAAGATGACCGGGTTTATACGTATTTCAACTTAAAACCAAACGAGCGAAAAACATTCAGGCTGTTGCTTAATGCAGCTTATTTAGGTAAATATTATCTGCCATCAGTAAGTTGCGAAGCTATGTACGACAACCGCATAAATGCTCGCGTACCCGGGAAATGGGTTGAAGTTGCAAATTAAATATCCACCCTCAAAGAAGCTGGGTTTGATTTTCACCCATAGGAAGCTTCAAGGGGAAACAACACGGAAAGTCAAAATAAAAAATAAGAAACAAAAAATGGATAAGGAGCTGGAACTTTCTGATTGGATATTTCCTGTCTGCCGTCCCTACGGAAGGAAATCCATCCCTTCCGGAGGAAATCCGACAGGCAGGTTTATTCGATATTTTACATTTTCTTGTATGAAGATCAAAGCATAGCCGTTAAACATGACCACCCTCAAAGAAGGTGGTTTTATAGATTACAATAAAGACAGTAGCTCATTATGAAACTGAACAGAACCAATGGCATAATCATTATAATAGCCATTGGTCTGTTTATTTTTTGGTGGAAAAGTTTACCTGGTCCATTATTTTCTGATCCAAACTCAACCGTAATTGAAAGTAGTAATGGCTCATTATTAGGAGCACATATAGCCAAAGATGAACAGTGGCGTTTCCCGGAAACTGACACGCTTTCTCCGAAATATAAAACCTGTTTGATCACATTTGAAGACCAGCACTTTTACAGGCATCCGGGCGTAAACCCTTTTTCATTAGTCCGTGCTACAATTCAGAATATCCGGAACCAACGTGTAGTGAGTGGGGGAAGTACCCTTAGCATGCAGCTTATTCGTTTATCCGGAAAAGGGAAAGCACGAACCGTTTGGCAGAAATTAGCTGAAATATTTCTGGCCTTACGTTTAGAATTTTCTTATTCAAAAGAAAAAATTTTAAGGTTGTACTCATCTCATGCCCCATTTGGCGGCAACGTCGTTGGAATTGATGCTGCCTCCTGGAGGTATTTTGGAAGAAAATCAACCAATTTATCCTGGGCTGAATCTGCAACGATCGCAGTTTTGCCCAATGCCCCTTCATTAATTTATCCGGGGAAACGAAATGAACTGCTTTTGCAAAAAAGGAACCGCTTACTCGATAAATTGTTTGCCAAAGGGGAAATCGATTCAATCACCTGGGAACTTGCAAAATTGGAAACACTCCCTGAGCGCGTTTTCCCAATTCCACAAATTGCACCTCATTTGCTAAGTCGGGGGCTTCGTGAGTTCCCGGGAGAAAAGAAGAGAACAACAATTGACTATGAATTGCAAAAAAGAACGAACAATGTTGTCCTTCACCATTTAAAAAACCTAAAGGCAAATAAAATTAACAACGCTGCTGTTTTAGTCATGAATATTGAAAATGGAGAGGTTTTAGCATATGTAGGAAATTCACCGACAAACAAGAATAATGAGCATGGGGAACAGGTTGACATTGTAACAGCTCCCCGTAGTTCGGGCAGTATTCTTAAGCCTTTTTTATACGCTGGCATGTTGGACGATGGCTTGCTGCTACCACATACTTTGGTGCCGGATATTCCTACTCAAATAGGAGGCTTCAGCCCCAAAAACTTCAATTTACAATATGAAGGAGCTGTTCCGGCATCCATGGCTTTATCGAAATCGCTCAATATCCCTGCTGTTCGTATGCTTCGCGAATATGGTACAGATCAATTTCAAATGCTTTTGAAAAAGCTGAATTTTTCAACGGTCAATAAAGCTTCAGATCATTACGGTTTGTCCCTGATTTTAGGGGGTGCCGAAATCAACCTCTGGGATTTGGCAGGAGCTTATGCTTCTTTGGGAAGAATATTGCATAGCTACGAAAAAAATGATGGACTTTCCTTTGAAAATGACATCAGGCCTCCAACATTTATCAAACAAGATTATAATTCTGTCGAAACCAGTCACCCCGCTATTTCCGCCGGTTCAATTTGGTTAACACTCGAAGCGTTGCTGAAAGTCAACCGCCCTGAGCAAGAGTTTGGTTGGGATTCCTATTCATCATCTAAAAAAATTGCCTGGAAAACCGGAACCAGTTTTGGCTTTCGGGATGCATGGGCTGTTGGGATCAACCGGGATTACCTGGTTGCAGTTTGGGCAGGAAATGCCGATGGGGAAGGGAGGCCCGGACTAACCGGAACTGCTGCCGCTGCCCCAATCCTGTTTGATGTCTTTGATCTGCTTCCTTCTGAAGCTTGGTTTACTCAGCCAATTGATGAAATGGGGCAAATTCCTGTTTGCTCAAAAAGTGGTTACCGGTTGGGTAATTACTGCGAAAAAGCCGATACAATTTGGGTAATGAAAAAAGGCTTAAATTCCCGGGCTTGCCCATTTCATAAAATAGTTCATTTAGACCAGTCAGAAGAATGGCAGGTTACTTCAAACAAAGTTTCGGTAAATGAAATGGTTCATAAAAGCTGGTTTGTGCTTCCAACCGTAATGGAATGGTATTACAAAAGAAAAAAACCTTTCTATAAATCGCTCCCCCCATTTAGAAATGATTGCCTTGGCACAAACACGAAAAAAGTTATCGATTTAATTTACCCGGGTAAAAACAATCAGGTTTTCATTCCAATCCAACTGGATGGTACCCCGGGACAGCTTATTCTTGAAGCAGCCCATTCATCTTCATCATCCACTATCTACTGGCACCTTGATCAGGTTTTTCTTGGGCAGACTAACGGGGAACACAAACTGGCCATCCGCCCTTCTCCGGGGGAACACCTTCTGACCCTTTACGATGATAATGGAAATGAGTTAAGAAAAACAATTCACTGCTTCTTAAAAGCTGTTCATTGATTTCTTTTTAATGAAGTTGTCAAAAGTTTAATGAATATCCGTATTGTGCCATATCATGCTTTACAGGATCACTTCATAATTCTATCTAACTAATCTAAAGTTAGCTAGTTGATTCTATTGGATTAATTAAACTATCAGGTGGAGTGGAAATTATCCCGTAGGGATTAAATAGTTGTAGCACCGGGTTATTGCTTTAGACGGGCTTACCCGGTGTTGGGATATGTGGTAAGGAACCAGGCGGACGCAATGGGTTGCCCGAAAGCATTGGACATTTCATCCGCCGCATGGAAAACGTTTTTTTATAACCAATAATCAATTCCGGGCTATCGGAATAGGATGACGTCCTTAATGATAACCGACAACGAATATTCAATTTTTTTATCACTATACTTCAACTCTGGAGATACACCCTGGTCTACAGGAAAACTGACTATAGGCCCTCATTTACCTGTACCTTAAGTAGGAACTGTAAACCATCATGTAGGAACATATAAGCTGTCTGTAGGAATACTCCACCCACGGGTAGGAACACATGACCTGCCTGTAGGAACACACCACCCACGGGTAGGAACGCATGACCTGCCTGTAGGAACACACCACCCACAGGTAGGAACACATGACCTGCCTGTAGGAATGCTTGCCGGATATGTAGGAGAGCTTGCTTTTCAGGTAGGAATTATAACACAGCTGTAGGCTTATGCAAATACGCAAAATCAAATAAAAAAATCAGTAGTGTCCGGTAAATAGTTCATTTTAGGTAAAAATAAGGGATTGTAGCATATTTACAACTGATAATGAATTCTTTAACATTAACGGCTAAAGCCTTTTCTTTACTACTATATTTTAGCCCCGGCTTAAGCCGGGGCCAAAAACCCCAGGGATGAAAGGGGCTTTAGCCATTAATATACATTTTAATCGGACACTACTGTAAATAAATAATTTTAAAACAGTTACTTAGTCGATAAAAAAAAATACAATACCTATATTGTATCCTTAACCGGGATCCTGCATTAGAAATTCGTAAATTAGCATAAAAATATTTCAGCCATGAAAAACAAGAAAACATACCAACTAAACAGAAGGAATTTTCTGAAAATTTCTGCCGCTACAACCGCGGGTGCTTCTTTTCTTCCGTTAAACAATTTTGCAAATGGCAAGCTACCTGCACCCATGAAACGTAAGTTTGGCAAAATTGATTTTGATGTTACTACCCTGGGGCTGGGAGGACAAGCTTCGTTACAATGGACACCCGGGGATATTGATCCGGTTCCAATTATTTTAAAAGCTTTTAAGATCGGGGTAAATTATTTTGATACTTCGAACTTATATGGACCAAGCCAGACAAATTTTGGAAAAGCATTCCGAAAACTTAATCTTATCCCTGATGAAGATGGATACGATGAAAAGTTTCGGAAGTCAATTTTCTTAACAACTAAAACCCACATTCGATATGGAAATGACCAGGTTCCTGAAAATACGGAGAAAGTGAGAAACTGGACGAATGGGGATCATGGACAAGGTGCAATTGGTGATTTAAAACGTTCATTATCGCAAATGTTTGGGGATGGAAAAGGCAATTATCCGGAAGGTTCTTATGTGGATATGATTATGGCACACAACCTAAATTTCATGGAAGAAGTTGATGTGCTTTTCAAAGGTCTTGAGACTCCATTGGATCCTGATGGTGAATTTGGTGCCCTTGTTGCTTTAAAAGATTACCGCGATGGTACAAACGTTACAGGCTTAAACCCCAAAAAAGAAAAGCTGATTAAACACATTGGCTTCTCAGGGCACTTTAGTGCCCCGGTTATGATTGAAATGATTCAACGGGACCGGTTTGATATTTTTGATGCTATGCTGGTTGCAATCAATGTGAACGACCGAAAAATGTTTAACATGCAATACAATGCTATTCCTGTTGCACAGGCCAAAAATCTTGGAATCATTGCAATGAAAGTTTTTGCTGATGGGGCTATGTACGATAAAGAAGCCAGATGGTCGGGAACACCTGCCGATGTTGTTCGAAGGGTTGGCACACCTTCTGTTCCAAGTCGCCCGTTAGTTGAATATGCCTTAACAACTCCAGGCATACACACTGCAATTATTGGCATTGGCAAAATAGATGATGATCCAATGGAATGTCAGCTTACTCAAAACTTCTATGCCGCTCAGGTTGCCCCTGATGCCCTTTCAGAAAAAGAAAGAAGGGAGCATGAAAAAATCGGCAATAATGCGAAAGATGGAAAAACCAATTATTTCCAACGCAAAGAAAATGAGCTTACTGCACCTAATGATGTTCAAATTAAAAAAGATGCTGATAATATTGAGATTTCATGGAGAATGGCTTATGCAGGAGATGAACCATTAAGTCATTACGAAGTTTTCAAAAACAATAAGTTAATTGGAAAATCAAAACATCATCCAATTATCACCAAAGCCAAAAACCGGCATATCGATACATGGGGAAAAGCCGGGGATCAATACCAGGTTATTGCCATTGACAAAATTGGAAGAAAAGCTCCAAGCGAAATATTGAAAGTGTAAACTCATTTACTTAAAATGATTATAAAAAGCCTGTTCGTTTATCCTGTTTTTAACGAATAGGCTTTTTTATTTTTTTATAAATTTTATGCTGGTAGAGAACTTTTTACTTTGCTATTGGTTTATCTCAATTACGTTTAAATAAAAAACTATGGTTGACAAACTTTCTGATCCTATTGGCCGACTGATGGGACTACGATACAAATCGCACCCCTGGCATGGTGTTCATATTGGTAAAGATGCACCTAAAAAGCTTACCGCATTTATTGAGGTTGTACCAACAGATACCGTAAAATATGAAATCGATAAAGACAGTGGCTATCTTCGGTTGGACCGCCCACAAAAATACTCAAACGTTGTACCTGCACTTTATGGTTTTATTCCACAAACATTTTGTGGTGATGAAATTGCTGAATATTGCATGGGAAAAACCGGTAAGAAAAATATAACTGGTGATGGCGATCCTCTTGATATTTGTGTATTGACCGAAAAAGACATCACCCATGGAGATATTTTAGTTTATGCCCGGCCAATTGGTGGATTTAGAATGATTGATGGTAATGAGGCTGACGACAAAATTATTGCAGTCCTTAGCAATGATGTTGTTTATGAAGGTTACAAAGATGTTTCGGACTTACCCCCTGTTGTTGTTGAACGCTTAAAGCACTATTTCCTTACTTACAAGGATATGCCGGGCAAAGACAAGGATACTGAAATTACCCACACTTATGGGTTAGAAGAAGCTCACGAGGTAATAAAACATTCAATGACCGACTATCAAAAACGATTTGACAATTTAGGTAAGCTATTATACTAAAAGAAAAGTCCGGTAAAGCAACCGGACTTTCTTCTTTCTAACTAAACCATTAAAAAACTATTCAGATTCGCTAACTTCAACTCTCTCTCCATCTACATATTCCATGTTTACTGTTTCATCGCCTATAGTTACTACAAACGAATTATCACAGTTGAATTCTTCATCACAGTTAATTTCATCTGGCATTGGACCGTAGTCAATTGTAACTACTTTTCCACTTACCCTGTTTATTTCAACAACACCTGCCTGAATTCTTAATTCACATGCTCTAACAATTAACAGAGGCTCTAAAATCTCTCGTGAATATGATTTTTCTTCACCATTTACAGTTCTGGTTACCTCACATTTTCCGGTTACTTTCTTAATATTATCTTCAACAACATCCCTGGTATCCAAGCCACATAGCCACTCAACTTCTCTTTCATAATTACGAACAATATGAACAGAATCCCCATTGTCGTTCAACCTGTCAATTTCCATATTTGCAGTAATATTGTACATTCCATTACCACGCTCAATATGCCTTGTACCATTATAAGTTACCCCGCGTTTTTTGAAATCAATGTAAGTAACTGTTTTTTTCTTCACGCCACTGTCATCCGGCAAGTAGTGTTCAATAATTACTGTACCTTCCCGGGCACATTCGCCAGTGTACTCAAAAGTAATAATCCACTTATCATCTTCTTTTGCAACTTGTTTTGTAAAGCAAACAACTTGTTCAATACTTGCCGATTTTAAATTAACGCTTACAAAGTCATCGTCTCCATAAAAAACGCCATCATCACCTTCATCAAGAAGGTCGGCAAAATTGATGTCAGAAATAACTTCATCAGCAACAACAGAGCTAAGATCTTCATCTAATTCGGTGTTCATAATAACATCGTCATTTTCGCACGAAACGAAAAGAACAATTAAAATACCCAGGCTAATAAATAACGATTTTATTTTCATGACTGATAGATTAAAAAATTTAATAATTCCCGATTTTGTAATGATATACCGAATAAGATTTTATTCACCCTACCTTGAGATGATGTCAGAAATTACCTCATCTGCTACAAGCGTTCATAGTTCCGCACTTATCTTAGTGTTAACAGTGTTACTTTCTTCTTCGCAGGAAATAAATAATACGACCAGAGCAGTCAGGGTGGCTAATAATAATTTAATTTTTATAGCTGAAAAAGTTTAAAATGTAATTATTACAAAGCGATTTTAAACTACATACCGCTTCATGAACACTTACCCTACTTTCAGCCTAAATTTATTCTAAAAACATCAATATCAAAGAGTTAACGCCAGTTAAAACGATCTTTTCAAGTTTAAATAAGAATAGTTGAAATCATTTTTCCCATCATACAAATCTTCCCGGTTTTCTTCATTCCATTCATCATATTTTATTTCGGGGAAGAAAACATCCGCATCAAAATCTTTGTGTACAAGTGTAAGGTAAAGTTTCCCGGCAATTGGATAAAACTGGCGGTAAATCATTCCGCCACCGATAATAAAAGCTTCTTTTTCATCTTTTACTTTTTCAACAGCTTCTGCAATTGAAAAAACAACTTCGCACCCTTCAAACTTATCTTCAGACTTATCGGTAATTATGATATGACGACGATTAGGTAATGGCCATTTAGGTAAAGAAAGCAAGGTATTTCTCCCCATGATAATGGTATGCCCTGATGTGATATCTTTGAATCGCTTCAGATCATTCGGAAGGTGGAATAACAAATCGTTGTTTTTACCAATTGCAAAGTTTTGTGCAACTGCAACTATAATGGAAATATTTTCGTGGACCATAAGGTTAAAATTAAAAGTTTACTGAGAGTCTCACTTTGAGTGAGACTCTCAGTAAACCTAACTGTTGTTTATACTGAAACTTTACCCGGGATATGTGGATGAGCGTCATAATTTACCAATTCAAAATCTTCAAACTTAAAATCAAAAATGGATTTTACATCCGGATTAATTTTCATCTCCGGAAGTTTCTTTGGTTCACGGGTTAACTGAAGTTTCACCTGTTCAATATGGTTCAGATAAATATGAACATCGCCCCCGGTCCAAACAAAATCCCCGGGTTTCAAGCCGGTTACCTGGGCCATCATCAGGGTTAATAAAGCATACGATGCAATGTTAAATGGCACTCCTAAAAACACATCGCAACTACGCTGATAAAGCTGACAACTCAGCTTCCCTTCAGCCACATAAAACTGATACAGAAGATGGCAGGGAGGAAGGTTCATGTTTCCCAGTTCACTGACATTCCAGGCACTTACTAAGTGACGACGGGAATTCGGATTGTTTTTGATTGAATTAACAACCTCGGTTATCTGATCAACATGGGCACCATCAGGGGTTGGCCATGATCGCCATTGATAACCATAAATATACCCAAGGTCTCCATTTTCATCAGCCCATTCATTCCAAATACGAACACCGTTATCAGTTAAATACTTGATGTTGGTATCACCGGCTAAAAACCAAAGTAATTCATGAATGATTGATTTCAAATGCAGTTTTTTGGTTGTTAAAACCGGAAATCCTTCTTCCAGGTTAAAACGCATCTGATGACCAAAAACACTTATTGTTCCGGTACCTGTACGGTCTTTCTTTTCAACGCCATTTTCCATGACGTGCCCTAATAAATCAAGGTATTGTTTCATTGTGTAGCTCCCCTTCCAAATATCAAAAAAACGATTGGTGAATTTACTTGTTTTAGACTGAATCCCCAAGCCAAGTTTTCAACACAATCGATAAATTTTAAAAAAAGAGAAACGCAACCGTTATCTGATTGCGTTCCTAATCTCATCCATCAAATAACGTGAATTATTCGAAAATTTCTTTTTCTTCAACAAATCCCTCTGAAACAACAGTCATTCTAAGGTTTTGTTTGTTAACAACCTGAGACTTTAGCAAAACCGATGGGACTAAACTGTAACCATTATTAACCGTGCAACTCATCATCCCTTCAAGGTTTTTCCCTTTTGCGATTTTGATTGCAGCCTCTGCAGCATTGTACGCTAATGACTGAATAGGTTTATAAATCGTAATGGTTTGGTGCCCCAAAATGATGTTCCTGATAGCACCGATATCAGCATCCTGACCGGCAACCAAGACATCTCCAGCCATACCATGCTCTTCCAGAGCCTGTATGGCCCCTTTAGCAAGTGCATCATTACCAGCGATGACTACATCTATAGTTTCTCCCTTTTCCAGGATCTTACTCATCATGTTATAGGCATCTTCAGGCTCCCAATGTTCAACAAACTGATCACTAACTACTTTTACATCACCTTTATCGATCATGGGTTGAAGTACATTCATCCAACCAAGGTGTAGTTGGAATGAATTATAATCTGATGTTGGGCCACCGATTAATACATAATTCCCGGCTGGTTTGACTGTTGATAAAAAATCAGCCTGCAACTCACCGACTTCAATATTATCTGTAGAAACATAAAAATCGATGTCCGAATCCCGAATAAGCCTGTCGTAAGAAATGACCGGAATATTTTTCTTCTTGGCCATTTTTACAATTCCAGCAGATACTGTCATGTCAACAGGGATAATTACCAATACATCTATCCCACTATTTATCATTTCCAGTGCCTGTTGAAACTGTTCAGAAGCATCAGAGTTAGCTACCTTAACGGTAACTTCACCTCCCAGGTCCTCTACTTTCTCAACAAATAAATCACGGTCTTTCGCCCACCTGTCCCTTTCAATCGTATCCATTAACAATCCGATTTCAGGTTGCTGATTACAGGAAGGTAATAATAAAAACACCAGAAGTACTGGTAAAATTAATTTTATATATTTCATAACGGAGAGCTTTAGGTTAATACTTACATAATAAGTTACAACATTTTACATGTACTTGTCAAGTATTCAAAAACATAGTTTAAAATGCAACCCAATGAGAATATGTTAAGTTGTTTTAGGAAAGATGACATTAAAATTTTAAGTTTACACGATCAAATTATAAAATTTGAACATTCAACCTAAAGAACTAAATCATGAAGAATTTTCTTATTGTAACATTTTGCCTTTTTCTTATTTCCTTTTCTACTGAAGCTAAAAAGCTGAAGGTGCTCATTGTTGATGGACAGAACAACCATGCCGTTTGGCCCAAGTCTACCATTATGATGAAACAGTATTTAGAAGAGACAGGCCTTTTCAAAGTAAAAATTGACCGAACATATTATACCTGGAAAGCAGAACGTGAAAAAGATTTTCTGCCATTAGCAAAAGCAGGCAAAACCTTAAACCTGGAAGAACCGAAAGCTGACCCTAACTTCATGCCAAAGTTTGAGAAATATGATGTTGTAATTTCAAATTTTGGGCACAATGCTGCAGACTGGCCGGAGTCAACTCAAAAAGCTTTTGAAGACTATATGAAATCAGGTGGTGGCTTTGTTGCTGTTCATGCTGCTGATAACTCTTTCCCTGAATGGGAAGAGTACAATAAAATGATCGGCCTTGGTGGCTGGGGTGGACGTGATGAAAAAGATGGTCCGTATGTATATTACAATAATGATGGAGAATTAATCCACGATCATTCCCCGGGGAGTGCAGGAGCTCACGGACCTGAACATTTAATCCCAATTACAATTCGCGTTGCTGACCATCCGATTACAGAAGGAATGCCAAAAGTGTGGTTAACAACAAAAGATGAATGCTATGCCAAACTAAGAGGTCCTGCTGAAAATATGACTATTCTTGCTACTGGGAAAGATGTGTCAGGTAACGCACCTACAGATCGACATGAACCAGCTTTGATAGTTATAGACTACGGCAAAGGAAGGGTTTTTCACACAATACTAGGGCACGATGATTATTCTTGCGAAGGGGTAGGCTTTATTGTGTCATTTCTTAGAGGGGTTGAATGGGCAGCAACAGGTAAAGTAACATTGCCAATCCCTGAAGATTTCCCTACTGCCGATAATCCTTCAAAAAGAGAATTTATATTGAAGAAATAAGCTGTTAGCTTTTTCATCTTCCCTAAGACAATTTGGTTTTAGGGTTACAGCATTGGGCTTAACAGTCTTGCAAAAGACTCCTTGGTTTTACGAAGCCAGTGACGTTTTTGCCAATCTTTCAGGTTTACTTCCTGGCTTTGCTTTAAGTCCTGCATAAACTGTTGTTCCAGTTCCAGTGCTGTTTTATCATCATAAATTAAGGCATTGACCTCAAAGTTGGTTTCAAGGCTACGGAAGTCCATATTTGCTGACCCAATGGACGCAATTATACCGTCAACCACCATGGTTTTACTATGGTTAAAACCGGCCTGGTAGAAATAAACTTTTACCCCCGCTTCAAGAAGCTCTTCAATAAATGATTCGGTACTCCATTTAGGGGTGATGGCATCCGATTTACCGGGCAAAATAATACGTATATCAATCCCTCCCAAAGCTGCTGTTTTCATGGCAAAAATTATTTCTGAAGTAGGAATTAAATAAGGAGTGGAGATATAAACTTTTTCATGAGCTGAAGCAATTGCTGAAAAATAAGCCTGCCCGATGCTTTCATAATCCGAATCCGGACCACTATGGACCACCTGTACCAGTTTGCCCCCTCCCGGTTTCAAATCTTTAAAATATTTCCTGCCTTTCAGAATTTCCTTCGAAACAAAAAACCAATCCGCCATAAAAATGATTTGCGATGAGGTTGCAGCGCTTCCCTTAAGCATGACGTGGGTATCACGCCAGTGTCCCATCCTTTTAGTACCATTTAAATATCGATTAGCAACGTTCAGCCCGCCGGTAAATGCAATTTCCCCATCAACAATTACAATTTTACGATGATTTCTGTAATTCACCCTTGAAGTAAGCATGGGGAAACGTACCTTCATAAAACAATCAATTTTTACTCCAGCCCCTCTAAGTGATCGAATGTATTTCCTGGGTAATTGCCAGCTTCCTACATCATCAAAAATAAAACGGACCTCGACCCCCTCTTTTGCTTTTCGCTGCAGGATATCGTGTAATTGCCTTCCCAATTCATCATCTTCAACAATATAATACTCAAGGTGTATGTGGTGTTTAGCTTCTTCCATTGCCTGAAACATGGCAGGAAAAGCCTCATTCCCGTTTTTTAAAATCTTCACCTCATTATTATTGGTTAGCAAAGCATTCGAATTTGAAAGCATGAGCTTCATTAAGTGACGCTTATCAAAAATTGCCTCAGAAAATTCAAGTTCATTTTGAGGCAACTGACTTAATTGTTGTTGCGTTTTTTTTCGAAGTTGTTCCAGGTTCTTTAGTCCTTTTCTGGAAAACATTTTTCGCTTTCGGTATTCCTGACCGAAAAAAAGGTAAAAAACAATTCCCACTACAGGAAGTAAAACCAGCACTAAAATCCAGCTTATTGTTTTTATTGGGTTCCTGTTTTCATGAACTATAATTACTGCAATTACTACAACTGTTACAAAATAAGTAATGGTTACAGCACTTGGTAAAAGGTTCCATATATCATTTAAAAGACCAATCATTATGCCTCAAATTGATAAATTTAAATTTGTAAAAATTAAAAATTATAAACAAACGCTTAACAAATTACGTAGTAAATAAAAAGCAAAGCCATGAGATTTATTTTTTTCATATTGTTTTTAGTATTGATTATTGCCTGTACTTCGAATAAAGAGTTAAGTGTTCAGGATATTGACCCGGAAGTTGATAACGACAGCATTAGCTATGAATTAATTGTTCTTGATCCGGGATTTGAAACCTGGTTTATTACGCACAGGAAACCTTCCTGGTTTTATAGTCAGGGCTATTACGAAAACTGGAACCAAAAGTATGTATCAGCATGGAATTATAATCATTTAGGCTACCGGCATAAGCAACTTATGAGTTGTTACATTGATTACGATCCTCAAATTGATTATGGAGTTGATTTGAACCACAAACTATTTTACTATTTCCAGTACGTAGAGAATGAATTAAATATCCCAATTATTCACGGAGGCCCCAGGGCTGCACGTTATTAGTTGAGAAGCTAAGAAGCTGTCTAAAAATTATCCATCCATTTGATTATGCGTCTTTCCTGCCTACCGCAGCTACCGTGTGTACACATCTTTTTTAAAATTGTATATTGA
>JANQII010000113.1 GCA_028282195.1 Prolixibacteraceae bacterium | reverse complement strand
TCGAATAAGCCTGCCTGTCGGCAGACAGGGAATATCCAATCAGAAAGTTCCTTCCCCGTTTTTATCCATTTTTTGTTCCTTATTTCTTATTTTGACTTTCTGTGTTGTTTTCCTTTTAAGCGCCCTATGGGTGCAAATCAAGTCCACCTTCTTTGAGGGTGGATATTTAATAAATTCCCTATCCTACCCCTCGTTTCCGAACGAGGGGTTTATTTTTTAGCGTTTATAACTCAGTGGTTACCCTGCAAATTCAATACTAATCAATCCTTTTTCTCCTGCATAATCTGTAGCGGAACTAAATAAATATTCTTCAGGCTTATAAACAATCATTGACTTTACTGGATTTTCATGAATGTAGTTGATTTTTTGTTCAATTATTGAAGTATCCCCTAACAATATCGCATGATTTGTTTCTTGCCAGAATTTGTATTTTGTTATTCTGTTATCGTATTTGCCGGCAAATTCAAATTGGTATAGCATCCAATCTCTTCTGCTTTCAGGTTCCGATTCAATCTTTTTAAGAATTGCTTTTGCAGTATATTTCTTTAAGTCCCTGATAATGTCACTAATCTTATATTGTTCCTTTGCCCTGCAAACGATATGTAAATGGTTAGACATTAAGCACCATGCATAAACAACAAGCCCTTTGTTTTTTATACAGAAGTTTATTGAATCAACGATTTCTAATTTGTACTCTTTTCGTGTGAATACATCAATCCATTCAATGACAGTAAAAGTTAAAAAATAGGTTGCGTTTTGATCGGTAATAAAATAATTGTCAGCAGGTATTTTTTATTGGAAAGATAAACAGAAAAACTTGTTGAGTCAATGGTGTCGTTATAAACGACAAGCTGTTAACCCCTCGTTCGGAAAAGAGGGGTAGTCGTAGTTGATGGATTAGGGGGTAACTTCCGAATAAAATTTAGCTTGATGAGCTTCTGCTAAAGCGACAAGCTTTTTAGCTACTTCAGGATATTTTTCAATCACATTGGTTGTTTCGTAAGGATCATTTTCCATATCAAATAGAGAGAGTTCAATTTTGGCCTGCTTGTATTTTCCGGGCATGCCGTCTTTCCCTTTTTTGTCAGTCATGGTTTGATAACTGTGGGGGAGATGTAATTTCCATTTCCCATCACCGGATAGTATGCTTTCAAATTTATTCCCGGTAGAAAATGCATAATATTCATGTGGGTTTTTTGCACCTTCTTTACCTGCAATTAAATCCCAAACATTTTTTCCATCAATTTCAGTAGCAGGAAGTGGAATCTTCGCAATATGGCAAAGCGTTGGCAGCAAATCTATGGTTAGCATGGTTTGCTCACATTCCGTGTTGCCTTTTAGTTTGGTCGGATATTTAATGATGGTCGCAGAACGGGTACCTCCGTCAAAAGAAGTTGCTTTAGCTTCGCGGAAAGGTGTTGAGCCCGCATGGTCCCCATAGGCAATCCATGGGCCATTATCAGAAGAAAAGATGACGATCGTATTTTTATCAATTCCGTTTTCTTTTAAAGCGTTATTAATCTGTCCGACAGACCAGTCAATTTCCATCATCACATCGCCATATAGGCCTACACCTGATTTTCCTTCAAACTCTTCGCTGCAAAATAAAGGAACATGTGGCATGGAGTGTGGAACATATAAGAGAAAAGGTTTTTCTTTATGGCGGTTAATAAAATCAACGGCATATTCAGTATACCATTGGGTCAGCAACTTTTGATGTTGAAAATCAATTTCTTCAATTTTTATTTGTCCATTTTCCCAAAACTTAATCGGAAATTTGCCCCAGTATTCAGGATTTTCGGGGTGATGTTTCCACATATCATTGGAGTACATCAGCCCGCAGCTTTCATCAAAGCCTCTGTTGTGCGGGTGGGTTTCGGGTTGATCGCCACAGTGCCATTTTCCAAATATGGCAGTTTTATACCCACTTGCTTTGAAAACTTCAGCCATGGTTGGGAATGTGGTTTCCAGTCCCCTTCCGTTTGGCCCGTGTGCTCCAAATACTTTGGTGCGACCGGGGTAGCATCCAGTCATTAGGGCAGCACGGGAGGCAGAGCAAATGGCTTGTGGAACATAAAAGTTCTTGCACATAACTCCTTCTTCGGCTAGCGTCTGTACATTTGGTGTCTTTATTCTTGTTTGACCAAATGGTGTAAAATCAGAATAACCCGAATCATCCAGAAAAATGATAACAATGTTAGGTTTCTCAATACTTTTCTCAACTACTTCTTTTCTGGAAGAATTAGTACACGAGAAAAATACAAGCATTAGAAAAATTGCAATTGCTGTTGTTGGGATTGATTTCATCGTTGTATAGGTTTAAATTGTTTAAATTGAAATTTTTTTATTATAATCTAAAAACCACCTTCTTTGATGGTGGTCATGTTTAAACGGCTGTGCCTTGACCTTATACAGGGAAATGTAAAATATCGAATAAAAAATATCCAATCAGAAAGTTCCATGCTAATGCTTATCCATTTTTTGTTCCTTATTTCTTATTTTGACTTTCTGTGTTGTTTTCCTTTTTAGTATGGGTGCAAATCAAACCCACCTTCTTTGAGGGTGGATATTTATTTTCTTATCCCCAGGTAATAACTTTCAGATCGTTGTTCTTTTAGATCCTGAAGCTCCCCTTTTTTTCTGGCTTCCCAGACTTCTTTTGGATCGATATCACTCCATACATCTGATAACTTCTTTAATTCAAAATCTTCCACCGCTAATGAATCTAAGTAAGTGTCTTCAAAAATAACAATATTTGTTTTAGGGTTTATTGGCGTTTCAAATGGTTTTAATGCCTTAAAAAAGAAATTGCCTTTGGATGCGACCCTTATTCGCGAAGCAATTCTTGTTTTTCCGTAAAACTGAATGGATTGACTGGGTTCAATTTTGTTTTCCTTTAGCTTTTCAGTTATTTGTACCCCTTGTCCTGGATAACTGATTGGTTTTACAAGGAAGAAGAAAGCTAAAATAGTAGTGCCCATCATTCCAACTATTAGGGAAGCTTTAATATTGAGCTCAGTAGTTTTTCTTTTTGTAAAAAACCAGGAGCTAAAGCCAATAATAGCAATAAGAGCAATAATTTGCCATACCGCACCATCAAACAAATAGACAGAAGCAATTCCGGTTATAGAAACAAGCAGTAAAAGAAGATAAACCAACCAAACGGTGGTATTAAATATTTTGTGAACTCCTTTTTTATTTTCATTCTTTACGATGAAAAAAGCAAACACCATTGCAATAACCGGCATGACCGGAATGAGGTAACGGTAATAGTATTTTGAAACCAGGCTGGCCATTCCTATCATCGCCAGTACCCATAGAATGGAAAAACCAAAGATGGCTGTTTGTTCCTTGTTTTTAAATGTATTTGTAATGTTTGTTTTATAGAATAAACTTCTCATTCCTGGCAACATCATTGGGAAAAGAATAAGCAGCACGACCAGTATGGATATAAAAAAGTTTTTAACGATTAAGCCAATTCTTGCGGCAACGCGAATACCAACCTGGTCTTCATAAAAGCTACTTAAAGCTTCACTACCATGGATCATTTTTACAGCTACAAACCAAAATCCACCCAAAACAATACCGGTACATAGTGAAGGTAAATGAAAAATTTCGTTCAACTTAATTGTTTTCCATGGATTTGCAAGCAGAAAGAACAGGCTTACAAGCAGAAATGCTATGGCAGGCAATCCTTTGGTCATAACTGCAAAGCCGGCTCCCATATACATAGCCCACAAATAAGCTTTCCTTTTATCCGGATTCCTTAGCAAACCAATTACACCCCAAATCATTATTTGAAGAAAAATAAGCAAAAACAAATCGGTTAAGCTGGCTGCTGCAGAACGTAATAGTACTGGCGAAGCACCCATGATGGTCATGGATAAAATCGCGGTCTTTTTTTCTTTAAATGCCAGTAAGGTGATTTTATAAGTCATCCATAATGAAAAACCGGCTGCCAGCAAAAATGGAAGCCGGGAGCTAAATTGGCTAACACCAAAAATCAGGTAGCTTGATAATACTGTCCAGTAGGTAAATATAGGTTTCAAAAAGCGAAAACCTCCGTTAGGATCATGTGGGCTCAGGTAATCACCATTTTTAAGCATGTAAATAGCTGCATCAACATAGTGCCTTTCATCAGGCATAAAGAAGATGTAGTTCAAAGAAAAAGGGGAAAGTAAAAGAATATAGATAAGGATTAGAAGTATTGCATTGCCATGATGGTTTACTATTTTTTTCAATGAGTCCATATTAATTAGTGGGTTTGCAATGTTTTGTCTTCAGGTTTTTTATTTTTCCATCGTTTGTGAGACCATAAGTAATATTCTGGTTTTTCTTTTATGATGGATTCAATTTTGTTGACATACATTTTTAATATTCCATTCGGGGGTATTTTTGATGGATCTTCTGTTAATACTTCGAAAGTTGCCTGATAGTATCCTCTTCTGATTTTTTCAACATGTTCATAAAGAATAACCTGATTGGTGTGCCTTGCCAGGTTTTCAGGACCAGGGAAAAAGCCTGCTTCCCGATTTAGAAAAGTGATCCAAAAGTCAGTATTCCTTTTTGGGCGTTGGTCTGCACAAAGCCAGGTCAATGTCAGTTCGTTATCCTTCTGAGCTTTTAAAACCCTTTTTAAAATCTTTTTTGTAGAAACGAGTTCTGAACCAAAGCGTTCCCTCATTTTATTGATATAGCTGTCAAATGTTAGATTACGCGCAGGGTTGTAAACCAGAAAAACCTTGTGTTTTAGGTATTGTTGCAAAATTACCTGCCACTCCCAGTTATTGTAGTGCATGGTTAATATTAAAACACTTTTTCCTTGTTCGTAATATCGATTAACCAATTCGGGATTGCTTACAACCAATCGTTTTTTCATCCGATCTACTGAAAATGTTTTCAGCTTGATCGATTCAAGTGTTATATCACACAGGTGACGAAAAAAGCGTTTGGCAATCGCTTTAATTTCTTTATCCGGTTTTTCAGGAAAAGCTTTTTGGAGATTATCAAAAACTACTTTTTTACGGTAGCCAACCAGATAGTAAATAATCAAAAAGAGCACATCAGATTTTAAGTATAATACCGGCATGGGAATTAGTGCCATTAGCCTTAAAAAAAAGATACCGATATGACTGATTAGCTTCTTCAAATTGATTTATACATTTCCGGGATATGTTCCGATACATCAATACGGTCAAGGAGAGGGGTTCCTTCCAATCGGGTGTGTTTCCATCTTCGGTGAGACCACAGCCAGTACTGAGGTTCCTTTTTAATGATTTTTTCAACCATTTCAATGTATGCCATTAAAATTGTTTCAGGTTTTTCATTTTTGGGTTCAGAAAAAAGCTCAGTTATTTGAGTATGGTACCTTCCTCTTTTTAATTTCTGAAAATGAAGAAAGAACACGGGTTGGTTTGTTTTAACAGCGATCTTGTCAGGTCCCTGGAAAAATGGGGTTTCCTGGTTTAAAAAAGTGGTCCAGAATTTTGAAGTTTGAAAAGGGGTTTGATCAGCAGCAAGCCATAAAATACCTGGCTTTTTGTCTTTATCGAATTGGATAGCCGTACGCGCAGAAAGATTTACAGGTACTGACTGCCCTCCAAATCGTTCCCGCATATCCAATATAAATCGTTCCATCTCGTGGTTATTTCTTACGGGGTTGAAAATCATGGTCAGTTGATGTTTTGCGTACCTTTGAATGCTCGAATTCCACTCCCAATTGTTGTAGTGCATGCCAAGAACGATAACGCTTTTCCCCTGGTCAAAATAATCATTTATTTTATCAAGCCCGGTAAAAGTAAGGCGTTTGTCCAGTTCTTTGTTGCTCACTGAATGCAACTTGATCGATTCAAGGCTCATATCACAAAAGTGACTGTAAAATTTGCGGGCAATCGCTTTAATTTCGTGCTCGTCCTTTTCCGGGAAAGAGTTTCGAAGGTTGTTGAAAATGACCTTTTTTCGATAACCAACAGCATGATAAACGATTATATAGAAAAAGTCTGAAAGGCCATAGATAACCCAAAAAGGCAAATATGAAAAAGCCTTAAGAAATGCAACAACAGCTCTTTTGAGAATCTTGCTCATGATTGTTATACCATTTTATAGACAAATTTACCCACAAAAATCAGTGGTATAATGCCGATAGATGTTTAATAATCAATAATAAACGAAGTGAAATTAGTGAGTAAAATTAAACACTAATCGGTATTATTCAGTATCAATACAAATTTAATTTTTTTAAAAAAAAGACAATAGCTTTTCATGTGAAGCTTTTGGTATAACTGAAATTGATTAAAGACAGTTAGCTTCGGTTAAAACACTTCTAATTCTTGCAAAACTCATCGGATGACTTTGTTGTTATCGAGTGTTTTAGTCATCCGATGAGTGACACCAGGTTGAGATTACCGTTTTACAATTTTTGCAGGGTTTAAGAAGATTAAGAAGAAAACCAAAGCAAAAACCAGTTCATGTAATTCACTTACTTTTTTGACATACAATGCTGCAATAATTGCATTTACCCCAACCAAAACAATCAACTGATGGTAGTGTGGCATAGGAACATTGAATTTGCTTACCAGGTTTCTTATAAATGTTACTTTATCGGTTAAAATTCTTAGCAGTACATAAGTAACCAGAACAACAAAAATAAGCTGAGAGAATATCAAAATATTCAGGTTTGTACCGCCAACCGATAAATTGTGAAGGTTGGTCTCTTTTTGAATATTTTTTTCAGAAAAGAATTCGCCACTTTCAATATTAAAAATCCGTTGCCCCCAACTTATTTCTTCACCTGCACCAAAAAAGAAAAGAATTGCTAACGTTACAGCAGTAAAAACCCAAAGCGGTTTTTTAAGTTTTTTGTATTCAACTGCTCTGTAAACACTAACCAAACTTGCAGCAAACAGGAAAATAGCTGTTAAATATTCTACTAAACCATCTTCACGGATAAACCATGCGAATTTTTCGTTATTGAAGTGTCCAAGGTATAGGCCATATGCTGAAAAAGAAATTATAGCAGCATATAGTATTACAGTTATTGAATTGATATATTTTTTCATCTTATTTTGATTGAATATGTTCGATCTGTATAAAGAGTTTAGCTTGACTTTGAAAAGCTTACTGATGAGTTTTGCTGTATTTTGTATGGATTAAGAAAGATTAGGAAAAATATAATTGCGAATGAAAGCTCGTGCAATTCATCCATTTTAGTAACCGTGAAAATGCCCATAAGCAAATTAACACCAATCATCATAATCGCATGGTGGTTTTGTGGCAGCGGAATATTAAACTTCTTTACAAGATTGCCAATAAATTGTACTTTTTTAGCAGTATATCGCAAAAAAAGAAAATAAATAACCAATACAATATTGATTGAATAAGAGAAAATCAGCTTATTAATACTAACATCACCTACAACCAGGTTGTGTAAGTTTGTTTCTCCTTGTTTATTTTTTTCAGAAAAGAACTCACCACTTTCAAAATTGAATATTCGCTGTCCCCAACTTATTTCTTCACCTGCTCCGAAAAAGAAAAGAATAGCCAACAATGAACTTGTTAATACCCATAATAGTTGTTTTTGTTTACGGAACTCAATGACCCGAAACAAGCATACAATACAAGAGAAAAACAAAAAGACAGCAGTTAAATATTCTACAAATCCATCTTCCTGAACAAAGTTTAGAAAACGGTCATAGTTTGTATGTCCAATATAAATTCCGTAACCAACAAATATGGATAGAAAAATGTATAAGAAAATTTCCAGAAAAAAGATGTTTCTTGTCATCAAGGCTTACGTTAAAATGTTGTTGCAAAAGTAATACAATTTAATTAAGCATCGATGACAAAAATCCGTTCTACTGGGCAATTGTTTATTAAAAAACCTTAAAACTTTGGGCTAACAACCAAAATGCCGGTATAATGCTTCTTTTGTTGAAGAAAATCATGCAACGTATTATCCGAGATAACTACTTTCATTTCAGACAAAGAAGCATGAAGCAGGTGTTTGCGATAGTCTTTTGTAACTACAATCCCAACATGTACAATATCAAGTCCGGGAATTGAAGTGGCAAGTCCAACAATATCTCCGTCTTTTAAAAGGGGTTCATTTTTTTCAATTTCTGAGCGAGGGAGAAAAAATAGCTTTTGTTCTAAAATTTGTTTTTCCTGCTGTGCAATTATTTTAACAAGTTCCGGGTTTTCTTTTAAAACTTCATAGCTGTTTGGATGCTCTGACATAAAATTGACCTTCCCGTCAAATGGGAAATATGGAGTGTCGTTTTGAATTTCAACAAAACCTTTTTGTTGATTATTATTGACCCATTCACTGAAATAATGGAGCCTGGAGCAATATCCATCTCTTTCACCATCCCGGTATCGAATCTTTTCAATTGTTTCTTTGAAATCTGAAAAGCTTGTTTCCCCTGATTTAATATTTTTAGTAATTGCCAGACAATTCTCGGCAAAGGTTGTACAATCAAACTCTCTTAGGTTGATGATCAGGTTCTCTTCTTTCCCATTTTCAAGTGTGTGGGCAACATATGGTGTTTCAAGGAATGTTTTTGCGACTTCAGTGAGCAACTGACCGGCAGGCATTTCTTTTTTATGATTAAGTTTATCAATTACCTTAGAATAAAGAAGACTGTCTTTTTTTTGAACTTCAGTCTGGGCAATTGTTTGAATGGAAAATAATACAAAGACCAATATGTATAAAAGTGTTATTCGTGTTTTCATCGCTCCGGTTTTTCATTAAGAAATTGTTTAAAGTTAAACCATATTCTGATCTTTTAAGTATTCATCTTTCTGTTTTGTATCTGATTGAAGAATATTAAAACGGTAGGAAACCGTAGAATACAATGGAAGGCAATTGTTTTTCCCGGGAATTCGGAGGTATTCTATTTTATTATAATCTATAAAACCACCTTCTTTGATGGTGGTCATGTTTAAAGGGCTGTGCCTTGATTTTCATACCATGAAATGTAAACTATCGAATAAGCCTGCCTGTCGGATTTCCTCCCGAAGGGACGGCAGACAGGAAATATCCAATCAGAAAGTTCCATGCTAATCCATTTTTTGTTCCTTATTTCTTATTTTGACTTTCTGTGTTGTTTTCCTTTTAAGCGCCCTATAGGTGCAAATCAAGTCCACCTTCTTATTTAATCAATGGTACTCATTTATCCGGTTAATGTTTGGTTGAAGCTATATCAGAGGCTATTTTTAGCTAAACTTTTGACAGTTCTAAAATAAAAAATTATCAAAAGGTAGGGTAAAATACGTTTTATGCGGATAGTGAGTAAAAAAGAACGAATAATTCGCGGGAACTGAAAAAGGATTTGTATTTTGAATCATTCGTTTAAACTGATAAACATTGACAAAGCAAGAATTTAAATCAGTATTTGATAAGTACTTTGACGACCTGAGGGCTTATATTTTTTATCGGTCGGGAGATGAGGAGTTGTCTACAGATATTGCGCAAGATGTTTTTATGAAGATGTGGGAGAAGCAAATAGCATGGGAAGGGAAGAAAACACTGGCATTGCTTTACAAAATGGCATCGAACCAATTTGTAAGCGTTTACCGAAGGCAAAAGCTGGATTTAAACTACCGGAATACCCTGAGTATAGAAATTGATCAGGATAACCCTGAAGAAAAGATGAGGTACGACGAGATGAAAGCCAGGTACGAAAATGCACTTGGTGAACTGTCGGAAAAACAAAGGGTAGTTTTTTTAATGAGCAGAATGGATGGTTTAAAATATTACGAAATAGCAGAGCGGTTGAATATTAGCGTGAAAGCGGTTGAAAAAAGAATGCGGTTTGCATTAAGGGATTTGAAAATGAAATTAGGGGTACAATGAAAAAAGAGGAAACATACAAAAAATCATCAGCTAGCTGGGAAAATTTTGAGAAGCTACAGGACGCTTCCAGGATTTCCTGGAGTAAAAGCAAAGCTGATATTTGGACAGCAATGGATGCAAAACTCGGTGAAACTGTTGTTGAAACAAAGGTTAAAAGATTGCCGGTTTTTCAATATGCGGCCGCAGCTGTATTTGTCTTCCTAATAGGTGTAACGGGTGTTCTTCGTTTTTATACAGAGAAAATTGAAACTCAGGGAGGTGAGCACTTGACTGTAAATTTACCGGATGGTTCGGTGGTAAAATTGAATGCTGAATCAAACTTCAAATATTATCCATATTGGTGGAAGATTGAGCGTAAAATGACCATGAATGGCGAAGCATTCTTTGATGTGGAGAAAGGAAATAAGTTTGTGGTGAAATCTTCAAACGGAAAAACACGTGTGCTTGGAACAAGTTTCAATATTTACTCGCGCGAGAATGATTATCGGGTAAACTGTATTACCGGAAAAGTTCAGGTTAAAGTTTCAAAAAATAAAGTGGTGTTGTTGCCCAATCAGCAGGCCATTTTAAATCAATTGGGCAACATTGAAATAAAAAAAGAGATGAAAAAAGAAGCTTCAATTGAATGGATTGATGGTAATTTCTATTTTACATCAGTACCTTTAGATGAAGTTGTTGCGGAAATTGAGCGCCAATATGGGGTTAAAGTTTGGAATGAAGTATCGAAAAAATTAAATTACACCGGCAATTATTCACGTGATTTTGAAGTTGAAGAAGTGTTAAGTATTGTGAGTAAGTCGCTTGGTGTTAAATACGTAAAAAAACAAGAAGGTGAGTATCAAATTATTCAAAACGAGTAAGTTACTTCAATGGCTTTTGCCTATAGTTTTTTTTCTTTTTACGAATTTACTTCAAGCCCAACAAATAAATATTTCCTGTGAAGAAAAACCACTGAATGAATTGTTAGTCGAACTCAGGGATGAGTATAAACTTCAACTATCGTTTGATGATTCAAGTTTGTCCCGGTATAAGGTGTCAGTTAAAGAAAAATTTGAGTCTTTTGAAGAAGCATTGGATTATATTTTAACAGGTTTGCCTTACAAGTTTGAGGAGTATAATGAGGTTTTTCTAATCTATCCCTTTATTGTCAAACCCACGGAGAAATCTAAATTTAAGCTTGCCGGGCAGATTGTTGATATTAAAACAAGGGAATCCCTTCCATTTTCACATCTGCTTGTAAACGGTATTGGATTGATAACTGATGAAAGAGGCAATTTTCAACAGGTTTCCGAAGATAGCTTATTTCACTTTCAGGCTTCATATTTAGGTTATTACTTGTTAGATACAGTTGTTACACCCAGCCCAAATTATACATTTCTTTTAAAACCATTTAATGTTCGGCTAAAAGAGATAAAAGTAGAAGCCGATGAAATTGTGAAGAACCTTCAGGTGGGAAAAACATCTGGTGGCCTTCGGTTAAATCATAAGATTGCGAACTATTTGCCGGGCAATGGTGATAATTCAATTTTCAATTTATTGCGACTTCAGCCGGGGGTGCTTGCTGCTGGTGAAATCTCAAACGACTTAATAATTTGGGGTAGTTACGAGGGGCAAAGTAAGTTGATGTTTGATGGGTTTACCTTATTTGGGATGAAGAACTTCAACGACAATATTAGTGCTGTAAACCCATTTATGGCAAAAGATATCCAGGTTTACAAAGGTGGTTATGGTGCCGAGTTTGGTGAACGTGTAGGGGGGCTTGTTAATATTACCGGGATTGATGGGGATGTATCTAATCCGCATGTAAACCTCACGCTGAATAATATGACATTGAATGGAATGTTTAGTTTGCCGGTTAAAGAAAAAGCTTCGTTGGCACTGGCTTTTCGGCAGACCTATTATGAGTTGTACGATACCGGGGTGCTGACTTTTGGAAGGGACAGGCCAACCCGGAACACTCAGTCAGGAGTTGATGGTTATACATATCCGGACTATAATTTCAGGGACCTCAATTTTAAATATTCGGGTAAAGGGATTAATGGAGATTCGTATAGCTTAAGCTGGCTGGGGGCAACCGATCATTTTGTTTCTTCAACTGAAGTACACAATAACAACAACGACCGGAAAATTGCACTGGATGAGCAGAAAGAACGGAACTACCAATCAGGAGGAGCATTTATATATAGCAAAAAGTGGCAACAGGGAGATCATTCTAATTTGACCATTTCTTATTCAGGAATTGAAACCCAGGTAGATTTTTACCGGGAAGTTTATCGTTGGAGAAGACAACAGAATGGAAGGTTTGCAGAAGAAACTGAAATTCGCAGGGATATTTATCAAATGAACCAGGTTGCTGAATTAACTGCTAAGATTGACCATCAGATTGCGATTTCGGAGAAACAACAACTTAAAGTTGGGGCAAACTACATCTATAACAGGGTTACGCTGGAAGAAGATAGTTCTAAGGTTCCGGTTTTTAAACAGCGACTTGATGGTGCCAGGCTGAGCGGATTTATTGAAGATCGAATATCAATTGTCCCGGAATTTAAAGTCAAACCAGGGCTTAGGGCTGATTACTCATCGTCACTTAAAAAGACTTTTTTACTGCCCCGGATTTCTTCTGAGATTGATATTACTAAACATTTTAGGGTAACAGGGAGCTGGGGTATTTACAAACAATATTTGGTAAGAAGCTCAACGGTTGATTCAATAGGAAACTATCGTTATTTCTGGACAATTAGTGATGATGCTGATGTTCCGGTTCAGGAGTCTTATCATACAGTAGCCGGATTTGTCTACAATAAAAATGATTTTACATTTAGTGTCGAGGCTTATCAAAAAACGACCGAAGGACTCACTTGGTATGTCAATAACCTAAGATACAGGGATGTTTATGTTGGAAACTCAAAAGGCAAAGGACTTGATTTTTTTATAAAGAAAGACTGGAAAGGGCATTCCGCCTGGGCGAGTTATTCTATCGGCGAAACCCTTCATCGTTTCCCGGATCTGATGAAACAATACAGAAGGGCTTTGCATGACCAAAGGCATGAGCTAAAGTTTGCAACCATGTTAAATTTTAAACCCTTCTTTTTTTCAATGAACTATGTTTACGGGTCCGGATTTCCTGATCCGAGGCTAGAACGCGATACCGGGGAACTTGAGCTCCCGTATAAACGCTTTGATGTTTCTTTGGTGTATCAGATTTTTTCTAAAAAAACATTGCTTGAAGCAGGTATCTCTATCCTGAATGTTTTCAATTACGAGAACATTAAGTACTCAAATTTCATTCGTGTACCCAACGAGCAAGAGGTTTCGGTTAATTATTATGCTGAATCTGTTCCATTTACCCCAACCATGTTTATCAATTTTTCCTTTTAATGAAGTTGTCAAAAGTTAAATGATAATATTAGGCTATTGAATAGAACAATTGGTTTTTGACTATCCCTCCCTGCCTGACGGTAGGCAGGTTCTCCCTCTCTTCGAGAAGCTACCCTTTATACACATCTTATTATTTGGTAATAACAATCCATTTTATCAACATTTAAATGTAAAATATTCAATTTTGAATACCCAATATTCCAAATTAACTCCGAATTGATGTATTTTTCATAGTTCTACATTGGTTATTGAGTGTTGTATATTC
>JANQII010000104.1 GCA_028282195.1 Prolixibacteraceae bacterium | reverse complement strand
GGAGTTTCCCGTTACTGACCAGCTCCCGGTAAAAAATTACGGATTCCAATGGTTTTACATCAACCTTGTTTTGCTGTTTGAGGTATTGGCGTTTTTCTGTAACACGATCCACTTCGGCAGAATTCTTACAGGAAGTAAAATATTGAACACAAATCAAAATCAGGGAAAATAAACAAATTATTCTTTGCATATAGTATTTTTTTATGGCAAAATTCAAAATTAGCATATATAAATGCTCAACTAAGATATTTATTTTATTAACTGTTCGTAAATACTTAACTCACTAAACACTTTATATTTATTTTCGATTCCATATTTCATTCCACAAATGGATATTTTTTAATGAGTATTTACTGATCAAATTCAAGGAAGCAATAGGCCTAATTTTATCCATATTAAACTATAAATATTATTCCTTTACATCAAAAAGTTTGGTAATTAGGTATTCTTCATCCGGTGTACTTGTGCACATTTGAATTTTTCCATCCTTTATCCAAAAGGGTCTTTCATCTGTTGATAATTTGTACAATCCATTTTGAGGAACAGAGTCGAAATCAACAAAGTACCTAACATTTTTATTAGCAACTGAAAAATTGCCATCTAATCTAACCCATTGATCATCTTTATGAATACAAGGATAGGAATGTGACTTCGCCACTTGTGTCCATTGATCATTCCACATATACAATTGGTATTCTGAATTCGGTTTTGTCGTATTCCACCTATAATAATCATAGTCAAAAACTTTTTCAACTTTATCCAAATTATTATCTGGAACAAAATAGTGTATTGAAGTTGAAGAATATGGAACAAAGGGATTGGATGCCGGTTTTAATCCTTCCATTCTATTGTAATACATTGCACAGTAAAGTAAACTGTCATTTATATTACTGAACCTTACTTTTTCATTTTGAATCTTACCCCAATCAACGGGAAACCATCTGGAACGATTGTATACACATAAATAAGCACATACGTCATTTCTTTTGGGCTTATTTTTTAAGTTAATTTCCACATCAATTGTTTCGTAATACTGATCTGTTACGTCGATTCGAAATCTATCTTTTAGTTCATTGGGGATATCGTTTTTTGCATCATAATAATCCCAGATCCCCCCCGATTGGATTTGAAAAGTCTTCCGAAATACTTTTGGTGCTCTGTAGTAGAAAGGCATTGCCCCAGGATCATCATCACATGCGTTAAATGGTATTGTTTTTCCTTCCAGGAACAGCACGTTCCAAGAATGTCCATTATCTGTATCACCCCACGCAGGTACAAAATCATTTCCAACGGGCAGACCAATTGCCCGAAATACCTTCAATCCATAATTGACAAGATGAGCACAATGTCCGGCCTTCAATTTAACAATATTAGAGCATGATAAACTTCCAGGATAAAGAGTCATCTTATTATTCCACTGGATTTCCTTCTTTAATCGCTGATTTATTTCAATTGCTTGTTGTAACCTATTAAACCTGGTATCTGATTTCATAAGCTCGGGATATCTTTCCTTAACAAAAAGATAACTGTTCTCTATTTTCTCTCTCGCTGTTCGATAAGGTAAAAGACATTCTTTAAATTCGTCAAAGCTTAAATAGCTGCTACCAGGTTGTTTCCAGACTTGAAAAACCCGATCAATATGCTCAATTAAAAAAGTAGATTTAATTTTCTGATAATCTGGAAGCAGTTTTGTTTTGGAAAAATATATATTCAAAGAATCCATATAAGGTTTTGCATCGTATTTATTTCGAAAAGGTTTCAAGCTGAAAAGTGTATCTTTGGTTCCATTTCGATAGGCTTGCCAACTCTCTTCATAACATCCTGGCATATTTTCTATCAAGAAATAGGCCGCTCGAAGTTTTAAGCTGTCTCCCTTTTCATGATAATGATCCAGTACTTCTTCCAGTTCACTTCTGTTGTTACCTGCCAATTCGAGTACTTTCTTTACGTTCTTAGGATGGCTTTCAAAAATTTTCAGTGAAACATGATCTTGCAATATATATGCTATTAGCAAGGTCATCATTACATATATCAATAAACTCCAATAATCTCTCTTTTTCCTAGAACCCTCACCCATATTTCCAGACTTTAATATTTATAAATTTTCATCGATTCCATTTTTACATTGAAATTTTGATAATCGTTTGATTATTTTACGCATTTCTTCTTTTATTTCCTCTATTGCAGTCGAATGCACTTTTACTTCTTTTCTCAATATTCTGTAAGCAATCTCCACCGCTTTTTCAGTTTGTCCGGTTTCATCATACAGTTTGGCTAACAGATAAAGAGGATAAAAACGGGAAGGTATCATATACCAGGCTTGCAGGTAGGCCTCTTCTGCTTTTTTGATCTTACCAATACTTTGATAACTATTTCCCAAAGCAGTATATACCACTGTATTTGGAAATGATTCAGATGCTGATTCCAATATTTCTATTGCCTGGTTATGCCTTTCGGCCATTGAAAGAGCCTTACCGTAATTTGTAAGAAATTCTCCATTCCTTCTTAAAATTGGATAGGCTTTTTTATAATCCTCCAGGCATTCGCTATATGCACCAAACTGGTACAGTTTAAATGCTTTCTTCCAGTTTGCAAATGCTTCCTGATAGTTGTAAATATATTTTCCTCCCCCAATAACTAAGAATAAGAGTACCAAACCGGAAATAACATTCAGGGATTGGCGGGTTATTTTACCGGTTAATTTTTCAGGTAGTTTTATTTGCATTCTCCTGGGAGACAATGCTCCAATAATTGCAAGATATAATACTAAGCTTAATTTAACAGGTAAAATCTGGGTCGGGTATGAGAATAAAGAAAAAATAAGAACACTTATAATTCCAGCTTTGGTAATATAAATCAATTTCTCATCATCATTACTTTCGGCTTCCTCATATTTTTTATTCTTACTCTTACTGAAAATTACAAATAATATTAGTCCAATAAGCAAGAAAGAAAAAATACCATTTTCAGTTGTCTGTTGAATTACTTCGTTGAATGCATAATTCGAATCCCCTGCAACTATAGCTTCCGGAACATTAGGATTATCTCTAAAGAAGTTTGCCTGGTAATTCATATAATTTGCTTTAAACTGATCAAAACCTGCTCCTAGTAATGGTTGGTCTTTTATCATATTCAAAGAAACCTTCCAAATTAAAATCCTTCCATTAGACGATCCTTCTTTTAGATGATAGATACCAAAACTTGTAATACTTAATAGGATAATCCCTAAAATGATAACACCAGCTCTTTTAAGTTTGGTATTGAAGAATTCAAAGAATTTATACTTGAATTGATAACGAATGGATAATAAAAAGAAAGAAGAAACCAGAACTGCTAACCAGGCAGCCCTGGAACGGGTAGCAGGTAATACCAATACCATCAGAATACCAATGATAAAAAACACAGATGAAAACAAAGAGACATTCGCCAAGTCTGATTTTACGTTCTGCTCTTCCGCAATGTTCTTCTTTCTGAACTTAATTATGAAATTTGGGGAGATTATCTTTATCCAATTCGTAACCCGATTAAGCATCTGAGCTAAGAACTTCATAAAGGAATTAGAGGCCTTAGTTAAAAGGTTTAGCTTAAAAATGTATAAACCAACAACAACAGGAAAAACAGAAGCTAAATATCCTGCATAGGGACCGGGGTTAAAAAAGCTACCGGTTAGTTTAAATAAACTATGATGAGAAGAATAAATTCCCCAAAGTTGTAGGTTTCCATATATGGCTTGTACAACTCCTCCAACAGATACAGCTACTAATAAAAGAATATAGTGTTTACAACGGATTTGACGTAACAAAAAATACAAAACTGACAATCCGACCAGTTCTACTAATCGGGAAGATATCGGAACTTTTTTTACAATTGTATTCGAAATAATCAAAAATAAATAGGCAAAAAGGACAACATCAATAAGTGCAAATCGAAAAATTAAATCCTTCCAACGATCTATAATGTATAAAAATGAGATTAAGGATATTAACAACATACTCCAAAGAAACACAATTGTTTTTCCACTTTGTGTTCCATTCATGAAAAGTTCAATATTGATTAATGATAGAACAATCATCATAACACTTAACAGGCCAACCAATAAAACCTCTAAGAATGTATTTTCTCTGTTCATTACAAAAGGCTAATTCAATATGTCAATTACACAAACCATTACACCGTTGTGACCACAGCCACCCACAACCTGATGAGCTAGTACACCCACTAGATGCACAATTTCCACCTGAACAAAAGTCATTAGATATATTGCAATTACAAGTGCCTGATTCAGAATTTGCAGACATTGACAGGCTTGTTGACTTCAAAGAAGAAAATTCTATTTCAAATTGCGACTGATCAACGTAAAGTCTATAAACACAAAACGCAATGAACCGGTCATCCCATCCTAAATCATTGGCTGCAACATCCAGCCAATCCTTTGAAAAGTTATTTCTTATTAATTTACCTTCAGGTTTTAATTGATCTTTAAAATAACCCTCAACAATGTGGTTTACTAACTTAAAAATATGCTTACGTTCATCTTCCGAAAACGATTGATGATCCAATACATATTGAAGTTTTTCCAACCATGCTTGTCGTTTGCGTTCTGGCGACCAACTTCTGAAAACCGCTTTTTGCAGGGGAGTTTCATAACTAGTTAGCTCTTGTGTGCTAATTTTTGAAAGCTCTGCCATATTCTCTACGACAAAACTATTAATAACCGGGTCACAGGAGAACTCCAATTCATCCATTTGGCAAGAAAAAAGGAATGCTGAAACAAAAACAGCAAAAAGAATACGTTTCATATTGTCTTTATTTATATAGAGGTGCAATATATAAATTTTAAATCAGAATTTAGAATTTTGCCTTCTTAAAATATCTTAAATATAAAATAACAAAACTAATGCAAATCACTAACGGGAAAGTGAAGCGAAAGTAGAAATATATATCATAAAATCTACCCTCAATAGGAAACCCTTGCCTGATAATATTTTTGGTAACAGGGAGTAGGCAAGTATCAAAAGCAGCAAATGATATTGCTATAATTAGTAAAAATAAGGCGTGTTTAGGCTTGACCTTTAGTCTATTTATGAAAGTTATAATTCTTTGCTCTAAAAAAAAGATACTTGCTGCAAATAGTATAAATAAAAAATGGGCAAAAACCAGGTACCGAACCATCCACTGAAGAGCAATATTCCCGTCAATACCGGATTTCAACTCGGCAATAAGTATTAACTTTGAAGAAAACTTCAGAAAATAATAAGATAAAAAATAGACCAATACCCCGGCAAAAATAGCAATGGATTTTTTCATTTGAATTAGCGAGTTATTCACCTCATTATATTCACTCTCAATATCAGAAACATTACCAATCCTTTTGGAGGCCACCCAAAAAGCTTCTTCCTCATCAAGTCCAATTTCTTTCAATTCATCAAACAATTCAAAGAAGTGGCTTTTGAGTTCCTCTACATCTGATTCCGTAAATGAAGAATTGCTCTTCAAACTATCTTCCCAGAACTTAAGTTTCTTTTCAATATTGAACTCCATATTCTTTCGGGTTCGATAAATACAAATACTTATGCTTACCAAAACTATAAAGAATATTTACATAAAATATTATTCTGATGTAAATTGTGTATTAAAAAAATTGAGAATCTACTAAGTCTCCCAGAATTTGAAAATTCAACATCAAAAAGAATAACAGCATAAAATGTTAATTATGCATCCTTATTCCCTCCGCACCCCTATCCTCTAAAGGGGCAATCCCGTGCGCTGGGAGTCCCTTTAGGGAATAAAAGGGTGCGTGATGGATTTTTGTTAACCAAATACATAAGGTTTGAAATGCTCCTCTAAACCTTATCTCACACAAAAACCTTAGTAGAAAAATCAAAACAACACATCCCCAACCTTATTCCCTTATTATCATATTTTGTATTTTTAAAAGAAAAATGACTGATCAAAAGTTGACCATCCCAATTGATTCAATTGAAAAAGATTTTCAAGATTTTATTCAACCAGATTCAAATAAACGAATAATATTTTCAGGGCCATTTGGTATAGGTAAAACCTATTTTTTAGATAAGTTTTTCAAAAAAAGAGAAAAGGAATATTTGCCAATTTTTTTGCGTCCTGTCAATTATTCACTCCTATCAAACGAAGATGTTTTTAAGCTAGTCAAGTATGATATTCTTCTTCAGTTAATTCACTTAAATGAGTTCGAATTCGATGAAATTGAAAATATATCAAAAGCCGAATACTCAAAATTCTTTCTAAAAAAAAATGGCTTCTTGATCATACGAAACCTTCTAAAGCTAATTCCTAAAATACAAACAGCTATCGAAGGAATTGAAAAACTGGAAGAACTCATGAAAGTCTACAAAAGTGGGGTTGAAGAAATGGAGCAAGCAACTGATCTAAAAATGTTGTTCAATTTCCAGAATGAATTCGAAGACAATTTCCTTTTGGAATATGACAATATATCTCAATATATTTCACAAAAGTTAGATGAAATTGTCGATGCAAAATCAAATGGGAACAAACCAGAAAAAGTTTTAGTAATAGATGATCTTGACCGACTTGATCCAGAACATATCTTCAGATTATTCAATGTATTTAGCGCACACTTTGACCAAGTTAATTACCAATCAAACGATCACGAGAAGCAGGACAACAAATTTGGCTTCGATAAAATAATTTTCGTCTGTGATATTGAAAATATTAGAAAAATATTTGCCCATAAATATGGCGAAGGGGTTGATTTTAGTGGGTATATTGATAAATTTTATTCAACAAGGATTTATCAACTATTTCACAATGGCATATTTGAAAATTATATTTATCCTTATTTAGAAAGGGAATTTTTTAGGAATTATAATCTGGGAACAGATTTTTACTTTTTCATAAAGGTCTTACTAAAATTGCTGTTTATTGGTAATGAATTTAACATTAGGGATATCGAAAGAATTAAAAATCTGCATTTATCAAATATCACGTTGAACGAAAAATGGAAATTCCCTGAAGTAAATATGGTAAAACTAAATGCTCCTGAAAATGCACTCCTCGATGGATTACCACTGTGTAAAGCATTATATGTTCTCATTAGCCATTTTGGAAGTTCTACTGTTCTGAGAAATAAGATACATAGCTCATACGAAACATATACTACGACGGAAAATCAGATGAACAATCATATGTTCCATACTTATATAGCTGACTTAATATTATTTGCAGATAGCAAAAAACACAAATTTGGAATAGAAGATAATAACAATGTTTATACCTACAATGAAATTCCATATAGAATTGAAAAGAACTTCGAGAAACTTAATTTTAGAGAAGGTCCAATGTGGTATAGAGTTGACCTTACCAAACAAAATCAGAAAGTGAACTATGAACTTTTTATGAAAGCTTTAGCTGAGGCTTCAATCATAATACTTGACACTGGAGTTTTGAACATCTAAATCAAACAATTTATAGATCCTGAATCAAGTTCAGGATGACGGAAGCTTGTGATTATGGGATGACGGTGACCTGTGGATTGATGGATGATGAGCGATTATTTTGTTCATAAAAAAGCCATCCCCTTTCGAGAATGGCTTTTTACTTATATCATAAGATTCCCGCCTTCGCGGGAATGGTTCCTTACTCAATACTTGCTAATTACGACTACTCATGCGTAGCTAAAAGAACCTCAAGGATTTTTTTACCGGCAACTGAAACGCTGGTACCGGGGCCGAAGATAGCTACCACACCTGCATCGTAAAGGTATTGGTAGTCTTGCGCAGGGATAACACCACCGGCAATGACCATGATATCTTCACGCCCAAGCTTTTTCAACTCAGCAATAACCGCAGGAACCAATGTTTTGTGGCCTGCCGCCAGAGAAGATACACCCATTACGTGCACATCGTTTTCAACGGCTTGTTTGGCAGCTTCTTCCGGGGTTTGGAACAATGGTCCCATGTCCACGTCGAAACCAAGGTCAGCATAACCTGTTGCTACTACTTTTGCACCACGGTCGTGACCATCCTGCCCCATTTTGGCAATCATGATACGAGGCTGGCGACCTTCAAGATCAGCAAATTTCTTAGCCATTTCCTGAGCTTCCCGGAAGGTCCCGTCTTGTTTACTTTCTGATGAATACACGCCTGAAATAGTTCTGATTACAGCTTTATAACGTCCTACGATTTTTTCGCAGGCATCTGAAATTTCACCTAATGAAGCACGCTTTTGAGCCGCTCTAATTGACAGGTCAAGCAAGTTACCTTCACCCGTTTCTGCACATTTCGTAATAGCAGCCAATGCTTGTTGTACTTCTTCTTCGTTACGCTCAGCACGCAGCTTGTTCAATCTTTCAATCTGTGACTGGCGCACTGCCGTATTATCAATCTCCAAGATATCAATTGGATCTTCTTTTTCCAAACGATACTTATTTACACCCACAATAGTTTGTGAACCTGAGTCGATACGGCCTTGTGCACGTGCTGCTGCCTCCTCGATACGCATTTTCGGAACACCGGTTTCAATTGCTTTTGACATTCCACCTAAGTTCTCAACTTCCTCGATCAATGCCCAAGCCTTTTCGGAAAGCTCTTTGGTTAATGACTCAACATAGTAAGAACCTGCCCATGGGTCAGCGCCACGACAAATCTCAGTTTCCTGCTGAATATATAACTGAGTGTTACGTGCAATACGCGCAGAGAAATCAGTTGGAAGTGCAATTGCCTCATCCAATGCATTTGTGTGCAATGATTGTGTATGCCCCAAAGCAGCACCCATCGCTTCAATAGCCGTACGCCCAACATTATTGAAGGGATCTTGCTCCGTTAATGACCAACCTGAAGTTTGCGAGTGCGTACGCAATGCCATTGATTTTGGGTTTTTTGGATTGAATTGCTTCACCAACTGTGCCCAAATCATACGGGCAGCACGCATTTTTGCAATCTCCATGAAGTGGTTCATGCCAATCGCCCAGAAGAAAGACAGACGAGGAGCAAAAGCATCCACATCCAATCCTGCTTTAATACCGGTACGAAGATATTCCAAACCATCAGCTAAAGTATAAGCCATCTCAATATCAGCAGTTGCACCAGCTTCCTGCATGTGGTAACCTGAAATTGAAATCGAGTTGAACTTAGGCATCTTCTGAGAAGTAAACTCGAAGATATCAGCGATTGCTTTCATTGAAAATTCTGGTGGGTAAATGTAGGTATTACGCACCATAAATTCTTTCAGGATATCATTTTGGATAGTACCTGCCAATTGCTCCATGCCTGCGCCTTGTTCCAATGCAGTAACGATATAGAAAGCCATTACCGGAAGCACTGCTCCGTTCATGGTCATTGAAACAGACATTTTATCCAGTGGAATTTGATCGAACAGGATTTTCATATCCAAAATCGAGTCAATTGCCACACCTGCTTTACCCACATCACCAACTACACGTGGGTGATCAGAATCGTAACCACGGTGAGTTGCCAGGTCAAATGCTACCGATAAACCTTTCTGTCCGGCAGCAAGGTTACGACGGTAGAACGCATTTGATTCTTCAGCAGTAGAAAAACCTGCATACTGACGAATGGTCCAGGGACGCATGGCGTACATTGCAGAATAAGGACCACGAAGGAAAGGGGGTAAACCTGCAGCATAATCCAAATGCTCCATGCCTTCCAAATCTTCTTTGGTGTAAACCGGTTTCACCGGAATTTGCTCCGGGGTCATCCAGTCTTTCTCTATTTTCTTTTCAGCAGCCCAGTCAGCAGCTTTTGGCTGTTCAGTGGCAGCTTTAATATTTATATTTTTAAAATCTGGTTTCATACTAATTTTATTTTAACACGAAGCCACAAAGGCTCAAAGAATTACAAAAAGCCATTGATTTTACGCCTAATCCCTTGTTTAATAAGTGATACATTAAAATTAACCAAATACCCAAGTTTCAGATTAGCTAATTTCATATATGTCAATAATTGAACTTCATGAACAGGAAGTAATTGCTCCACTGCTTTAAGTTCAATTGCAATTGATTTTTCAACTAATAAATCAATAATAAACTCTTTTTCAAGCTCTTTCCCTTTATATACTACCGGCAACTTTAATTGACGTTCAACAAAAAGGTTCTGAGCTTTCAATTCTTCAAACAGGCAAATTTCATAAACTGATTCAAGCAAACCAGGTCCCAATTCTTTATGCACAGTGTAAGATGCATGAACAATCTTTCTCCCAATCTCCTCATATTTTGCTTTTGAAATCATTTTGGTGACTTTGTGTCTTAGTGTTTAAACAATTTCAAGTTTTGATTGATAATTTCTCAGTTCTTCCAACACATTACTCTTAACGTGAATGAAGTTTTCAATGCCTTTTGCTTTCAGGTCATCTGAGCAAGCAGGGGCACCGGCAACCACGAAAATTGCATCATCTTTCACCAAATCAAAAGCTGCAGGGGCTAATTCAGCGTATTCATCATCAGAGCTGCAAATCACCACGATATCCGCACCAGCTTCTTTCGCAGCGGCAATACCCTCTTCAACAGTTTTGAAACCATTGTTATCAACGACTTCATATCCGGCAACAGCAAAGAAGTTGCAGGCAAATTGCGCACGGGCTTTGCGGAAAGCCAGATTTCCAATAGTAAGCATAAATGCCATTGGGCGCTTATTATCTTTAGCATATGCATCTGTTGCTGCACGAAGTTTTTCAAAAGCCATCGCTCCACGGTAAGGTTTAATGGTTTCGATTTCAGCATCTTCAGCGGTCAAGTCTTTTTCTTCGAAAAGAGAAGCATCAAATCCAGTCTCTAATTTTTCTGTGAAATTAGGGAACTGGTTTATACCAAGAATATTTTCACGACGGGTAGCAACTTTTGTATCTCGCTTAGCAGCCATTTCTTTTACCACAGCCTGAATGAATCCTTCTTTAGCCGCCGCAATGAAACCACCTTTATCCTGAATCTCAAGGAAAATTTTCCAGACTTCTTCAGCAATTGAAGCCGTTAATTCTTCAATGTAATATGAACCTGCTGCAGGATCAACAATCTTATCGAAGCTTGATTCTTCTTTCAACAACAACTGCTGGTTACGTGCAATACGATCTGAGAATTCAGTAGCGTCTTCATAAATCTCGTTGAAAGGACTCACGGTAATCGAATCAGCACCACCCAATGCAGCACTCATTGCTTCAGTTTGGGTACGAAGCATATTTACATATGGGTCGTAAACAGTTTTATTCCAGCTTCCTGTTTCAGCGTGAACTTTCATTTTGCAGTAGCAATCGCAATCAACACCATAGGCTTTTACAATCTGTGCCCACAACATACGTCCTGCACGGAATTTTGCAATTTCCATGAAGTAGTTCGCGCTTACACTTAAATTGAATTTGATGTTTTTAGCAACAGCTTTCAATTCTGCACCGGCTTCAGTTAATGAAGTCAAATACTCAACTCCCTGCGCTAACGCAAATGCTAATTCCTGAACAACTGAAGCACCAGCATTTCCAAAGTTTTTACCGTTAACAGCAATTGTTCTGAATCTTTTCAATCCTGAAGTTTCTTCAAGAAGTGCTTTTAGATCAGCAAAGACCGTTTCAGACATTTTACCCGTTAATAAATATTCACCAACCGGATCAACACTAACAGATGCTACTACATTTTCAGGATTCCATTTGCCATTTTTGATGTAGTTTGCCAAAAGGCTTGCAAACTTTGGACTTTTGCAGCAGCATACAAAATTCACTTCTACAGACTCAAGGCAAATGTTATTTAATAACATTGCGATATCTTCTTCCGTCAAATCAGCACACGCTGTAAATACAAATCCTAATGAAGTCACTCCTTTCATTAGAATATCCAAAGCTTTCTTGTTAGCTTCTTTCAAATCTTTAACAACGATGTTTTGGCGTACATACCAATCGTTGTCTTTTGTTTTTGTTCCGCGAACAAAAGGAAACTCACCCGGAAGCGCATCCAGGTATCCCAGTTTTTTAAAGTCTTCCTGTCTGTAAAATGGTTGAACAGCAAAACCTTCGTTAGTCCTCCAAACCAGCTTGCGGTCAAAGTCGGCACCTTTTAAATCGGTTACCACTTTTTCTTTCCAGGCCTCAGCACTGATTGGTGGAAATTCTTCAAATAGCTTAATATATTTTTCTGCCATAATGTAACTGTTAAGAAAATCAGGCTGCAAAATTAGTTCTTTTTAAATAGGTGTATTCATAAAGCATCAAGTTTTTAACCTTTAAGTAACAAATATCATGTTTTGATTTTCAGGGTTTTACATATGAAACAATTTAGATGTTTCGAAATGCATCCTAATTCAACTATTAGTAGGTATAAATCGGTATTCCAAAAGAAAATAATTTAATTTGTTAACATATTTTAACATTTCATAAAACTTCTTTAAACATAGGCATAATAAACCAATTTATTGTTTTTGTTTAATTTTTTATACTAATTACTTAAACAAAAATAATTCCATATGCCTTTTAATTAGTGTTGACATTTAAATGATTAAACAACGACCATTTTAAAACTGGTAGTTAAACTTGATTCGATACGAAAACTAAATTTTAAGTCATGAAAACAATTAAACAAGCATTTTTAGCAATTTTATTATTGGGATTCATTTTTATCTCATGTGATGACGATGATGATGGGGATATGATTCCACAGGAAAAGAACATTGTTGAAACAGCAGCTGAAGCTGGGAGTTTTGATATTTTGATACAGGCAGCAACCCGTGCGGGATTGGCCAATTTTTTGAGGACACAATCACA
The DNA here is from genome assembly GCA_028282195.1 of Prolixibacteraceae bacterium. Lineage (GTDB taxonomy): Bacteria > Bacteroidota > Bacteroidia > Bacteroidales > Prolixibacteraceae > Sunxiuqinia. The sequence continues at coordinate 18,404 of JANQII010000104.1, read as the reverse complement.
AATTACAGTATTTGCACCTACCGATCAGGCATTCATAAACCTTTTAAACGAACTTGGGTTAAATAGTTTAGATGATATTGACAACGCTACCCTCGCTTCAATTTTGAAGTACCACGTTGTGAGCGGTGCAGTTTATTCAAACAACTTGTCTAATGGAATAGCTTCGACTATTAACGATGGTGGCCCCGGATCCAAAAATCTATCTATAATGATCAATGTGGACAGTGGTGTTACAATTAACAGCTCAAAGGTCACTACAGCCGACATAATGGCCAGCAATGGGGTAATCCATGTAATCGACAAAGTGTTAATGCCACCTACAGTGGTTGATATTGCAGTTACTGCAGATTTTAGTTCGCTTGTTGCTGCTGTTGCAAAAGCAGAATTAGTTGAAACCCTTAGTGGCGATGGCCCTTTCACAGTATTCGCACCTACCAACGAAGCTTTTGATATGCTTTTCCAACAACTTGGTGTAAGTGGTATTGAAGAAGTTAGCAAAGAAGATTTGACAACTATTTTAACTTACCATGTTGTTGCTGCAAATGTTCAGTCCGGTGATATTTCTCCGGGAGATGTTGAAACAGTTAATGGAGAGAATATTTCAATTAGCACCGACGGAGGAGTAATCATAAACGGAATGGCAAATGTGGTAAGCGCAGATATTCAAGGTACAAATGGAGTTGTTCATGTAATTGACAAAGTACTTGTACCTGAAAGCATGATGCAAACAAATACAATTGCCGATATTGCAATTGAAACTGCTGACTTTTCAATTTTTGTAGCTGCACTAACTAAGGCCGAATTGGTTGATGCAGTTGCTGATCCGGATGCAATGCTGACTGTTTTTGCTCCAACCGATGCGGCTTTTAATGCATTATTTGCTGACCTGGAAGTGTCCGGTGTTGCCGATTTAAGCAAAGAACAACTATCGGAAATTTTGCTCTATCATGTCATGGGTTCCAAAGTAATGTCAACAGATATTACAGATGGTTACTTCCCTACACTTTCAACTTATAGTGATAACAACATGTCAGTATTTATTACTACCGAAGGTGGGGTTTACCTAAACGGGGAAGCAATGGTAACAACTGCTGATGTTGAAGCTGATAATGGAGTGATTCACATTATTGATAAAGTGATTTTACCCCCAACAGTGGTTGATATTGCCATTGATAACCCGGATTTCTCAATTCTTGTTGAAGCTGTTGTAAAAGCAGAATTAGTTGATGCATTAAGCGCTGAAGGTCCGTTTACAGTGTTTGCCCCAACCAATGCGGCATTCGAAACATTATTCTCGGAATTGGAAATTAGTGGAATTGCCGATCTTACAAAAGAACAACTGGTTTCAATATTAACCTATCATGTTGTGCAAGGCAATGTATTAGAAGCAAATGTAAATACAGGTATGGTACCAACACTTAATGAAGGCAACTCAATCGATATATTAGTTGATAATGGAGTAACCATTGATGGTGATTCAAAAGTTATCGCAACGGATGTTCAAGGCAAAAACGGAGTGGTGCATGTAATTGATAAAGTATTGATTCCATAGTTTAGTTCAATATATATACAGCCATGAAAAAGAAAGGGATTAATTTAAATGAATTAGTCCCTTCTTACTTATAATGCATAAAATCTCAACCCCATATAATTGAAACTTCTATCAAATCTCACTTTACTGAAAAGAACCTGGTTTCCTTTAAAAAAACACTATCAGTTAACATTGTATTCCTATCAATTAAATAATAATCCAATTGATAATTCCCTCGTCCCAGAACCCCAAGGGAAACCGTATCATACCGAAGAACGCACGCCAACTTCATCAAACTATTGAATGCTTTTACCACTTCAATTTTATCGCCTTCTTTTTCCACAGATTGCAATACATTGTACTGACAATCACGAAAGATGATCTGAACCTCACCCCCAGAGTCAGTTAGTACAAATTCATTTTCAGAGAGTGTGGATAAATCGACTTGTTCATACAATGGATTTTCATCTTCGGAACAAGCATTAAAAATGAATAGAATAATTAAACAGCATCCAATTGTTTGATAAAACCTACTCATGTTGTTGAATTTTGATAACATGCATTAGACGTTATTTATAACCAAAAGGTTGCGCTGTTCTCAGGAGGCCATCTCAAAAGTTAACTTAACCGCAAAGGATACAAAGAATCAAGCGTTCCTATATTAGAATCTTAGCGTTCTTTGTATAATCTTATGTGTTCTTCGCGGTTTGAATTTTCTTCCTTTGAGACAAGCTCTCAACAATACCTCTAAAACTCAATTTTGTAACTCAGGTTTGGCACCATAATTTGGTCAAACTGTCTTTCCGGAATCCCTGTTTTCAGGTTAAATTCATAATCCCTGTATTCTTCATGCCCCAACACATTTAATAGATGCAATGACCAAATGCTTGCGTGTTTTTTCTTATTTTTTCGGTATGAAAAACTTAACGAAAGCACAGTTGCCGGGTCTTCCTGTTCTTCGTAAGCTTTTGAATAATCATAGATCAATTCATCTGCAGCAATTGATTCTTCTTGTAATAAGGGGGAAAAACGATCACCTCCCATAAAACTGAGCCGGCCATTCACACTCAAGCTATTTGCCTTGTTTTTCCCAACCTGCCATTCTTTACCAGCCAGCAAATTCAAAATGTAGTTTTTATTATAAAGGCTATTTCTCTCAATGCCATCGCCCCCTTTATATTTCGAATCAAAAACAGAAGCTGTTGCCAGGTAGTAAAATCCTTTTTTCAGAAATCGTTCAAGAGTAAGATCAACCCCAATATTGGTGCCTGTTCCATCATTTACAAGAGCATTATTAAAAAACCAGTCCAGATCAAGGTTTTGAAGCGAAAAGTAAGTTCCATCTATTACCGGAACATCAAATAAATACTGGTAGTAAGGTTCAATCTTAAAACGGGTATTGTCATTTAAATTCACATCATAAGCCAAACCGAAATGATGTGCCTTTGTCATTTTCATATCCTTATTTGGCTGAATAATTCCATTGGCAGATTGCTGTTCTGCCAGATAAAACCCAATCATCTCAATCCGGCTGTTTAGCCCATAAGCTGCACCCATAGAATGTTTTCTGTTTATCTGCCATTTCAAGCCCACTCTTGGCTCTACTGAAACTTCTTCACTCAAACCAAAATAATGCATATGCAAACCCAGGTTCAAATCAAGCTGATTTTTCATTTTAAATGTTGATTGGGTATAAGCCTGAGCTGAAAAAGCATTGCCTTTTTCATTTGCAAAAACTAAAAGCTGTTCCCCCAAATTTTGAGCTTCTCTATTGAAAACATTGTAATGATGATGATTCAAAATTAATCCTGAACGATTAACATGGTTCTTTCCAAACTTGTGATTCAAAGTACTCGACAATGTATACTTCCATGTTCTGTTCTCAACGCGCTCCTTTGGTTGAAGAGCATTATTTACATCTAATTCATCGTATTCAGTTTCTATCCCGTTTCCCGAAGCAGCCAATGTGGTATGCAAATAAGTCTTGTCATTTAGTAATACTTTATGAGTTAAGCCAAGTGCACCGTTTACCAGGCTCAAATCATAACCTTCTTTATCCTGAACGGTTTCCCAGTCTTCCGGATCAGAAAGAGGGTCCCGATCCTGTGAATCAATCGCACCAATTCCCCAAAGCGAGAAGTTACCAAAGCCTTTTGTCGGGAAATTAAACTTAAAAGACAAATCCTGGTAGCCAATGTTTCCTGCTTCTTCCGGAATCAATCCACCCAACAATGCATAAGTTGAATAGCGATAATTGAAAAGATAAGACGAACCTTCTCCTTTTTTTATTGGCCCTTCCGAAGCAAAGTCAATGCCTATTACTCCTGCTTGAAATGTGTGCTCGTGATTTTCATTGTTACCTGTTCTCAACTTCACGTCAAACACACCCGAGAGCGCATTCCCATATTCGGCAGGAAAAGCACCAGTATAAAAATCGGAATTAGCCAACATCTGACTTGACAATGCCGTAATTCCTCCTGCACCAAAAGAAATAACATTTGCAAAGTGAGTCGGGTTGGAAATTTCAACCCCCTCCATTCGCCACAGCAAATTACGAGGTGAGTTTCCCCGAATTACAATTCCGTTGTTCCCTATTTCAGAAGCAACGCCAGCAAACGAACCTGCAAGTCGGGCAGGATCATCAAAACCTCCGGCATAACGATTAGCTTCTTCAACACTTAGCTGCCTGGCATTAATTGATGCCATTCTGTTAATTGGTTGTTCTTTCGATGTTCTGGCAACCACTTTTACTTCATACAGCTGTTCGGTTACTTCCTGCAATTTTGCATTCAGTATAACCTCTTTACCTGTACCAACTAATACTTCCCGAAACAAGAAGTTCTCATACCCTACAAAACTTACCAAAACGCTATACCTCCCCGGTTGTACGTTCCATAACCGAAACTGACCACTTTCATTTGTAATCGTTCCCAACTGGGGGGTTATTTCTAAAATAACAACAGTCGCTCCTGGCAACGGGGCTTCGGTTACAGCATCAACAACCGAGCCTTTAATCACCTGACCTGCCTGTGGGAATGCACTTCCCCACAGCAAAATCAATCCAAATTGAATCATTAATTTTCTGAACATTGTTTAATTGTTTTTATCGTTTCTAACTTCATTTTTTTCACATAAGAATCCCATTCTTGCTTCACACAAGTCACTATCAGACTGTCGTTCAGTCTTATTTAAATTTTGATTACACTATTACGTACTCTTTTTCCCGTATAAAAGATTTTGCGTTTTCTAAATCATTCCAGCCACGCCTTAAACTCACTTACCCGTTCTCGGCTTACGATAACATCTTCCCCAGGATCAGGCATAAGCTTCAATTTCAACCGACTATTGAAATAGGTATGAATTTTCTCTACCGCATTCACATTAACCACCATCTTTCTATTAATTCGAAAAAAACTTTTCGGATCCAGCATTGTCTCAAGCTGCTCAAGCGAATAATCCATGGGCAACTTGTTTTTTGCATTTATCTGTACCCATACTAAGCCATCTTCATAAATAAAATAGGCTATATTTTTTGTTTCAATTCGCTTTAGCTGATCTCCAATCTTTACTAAAAACCGATGTTTGTACTTTCCCTCAAGACTTATTTGCTGGTAAAGTGATTGAAAAAACTGAGATTGCCCCGGTAGTATTTCTTTTCTGTATTTTAGGAATTTCTCAAAAGCTACCGACAACTCCTTGAAATCAATTGGCTTCAGAATATAGTCAATACTGTTCACTTTAAATGCTTTAATTGCGTACTCATCATAGGCCGTAGTGAATATAACCGGAGCATCGATCTTCACTTTATCAAAAAGCTCAAAACACGAACCATCTGATAAATGGATATCCATCAAGATAAGGTCTGAAGTGTTTCCCGATTTAAACCATTTCACACCTTGCTTCACTGAGCTAAGCACATCCAGAACGGTCAAATCATAATCAAGTTTACCAAGAAGCTGAACCATTCGTTCAGCGGTAAGTTGCTCATCTTCAAATATCAAAATATCCAACTTCACTTTTCGATAGTTTTGGCAATTTAACAGCAAAAGAATCATCCGATTCCAATATCAACAATTTAAAGTCCCCAAGCAACTGATAGCGCTTACTTATATTTTCCAATCCAATGCCTGAAGACCTCTCCAGCAAGTCTCGTTTGTTTTTGTTATTTTCAACTTTAATGTAGTCCCCTTCTTCTAAAATACTAATTACCAAAGGGTCATCATCATCAAACCGGTTATGCTTTATCGCATTTTCTACCAGCATCTGCAAAGAATTCTTTGGCAGGGATACCTTTTCTTTTAAGTCATCAGATATATTAATTTCAAAACGAATATGCTCATTAAACCTAACTTTAATAAGAAAAATGTATGAATTCAGAAAGTTAAGTTCTTCATCCAGGGAAGCCAGTACCTGATCCTTACCGTCCAAAACATAACGATACATCTTTGATAGTTGTGAAATGTATTCTTCCGACAAATTAGCATCTTTATGAACCAGGGAAGATAGCACACTTAAACTGTTAAAGAAAAAATGTGGATCAATCTGATTTTTAAGCGCCTCAAATTTCGACTGAATATTTTCCTTTTTAAGTTGTTCTGCCACAACCTGCGTTTCTTTCCAGTTTCGGAAATACAAAACCAGGTTAATGAAGCCGGTAATTACAAAGTAAAAAACCAAAATAATCATTGAAAAATCCTGATCGAAGATGTGGTAGTCTTCCCAGAATATTTCCTGATCAACCATCTGGTAAAAGAACTTATAATAAAGCGCCCCAAAACTAATTGAGACAAGCACTCCATAAGCCAGAAATACCAAAGTTCCCAAAACAATCCGAAGCCAATAGTTTAGCTTATTAAATAATAAAGACGATTGAATTTTGAATGCCAACCACTGCCCCAGCCTCCAAAAAGCTACGCCGGTAACCACAAAGAAAAGGTGAAAATAAATGCCTCGACTTCCATAATCCAAGGCACCATCAAAAGAATAATCGTAATGCTTTATCAAGAAGTGAAGCCCGTTAATTATAACAAAGCCCAGAAAAAGTTCTACTAAATTATATATGCGCCTCTCCGAATTTTTCATGATTGTAATTCAACAAATTTATTCCTGATCAGATTTTTAACCGATCATTTTCTGATAACAAAACAACAACTTAAAACAAAACCAGTCAAGCTAGTTGTTTTAAATTGACGAATAACTGTGGTGAATTGTAATTGGAGATTTGTGAGTTGCAATTAATTGAATTAGTGCTTGATTTTAATAAAACTGAAAATAGTTGCTATTCAAAATGCAACTTATGGTGCAAAAACTTGTCATTATTAGTAAGGTGGCAGGTATTTAACTTACCTTTGGTTTTGTGAGTAGCTATTTTAGCAAAAATTTAAGCATCCTTTTAAAAGGAAACAATTAAACGAAAAAACGTATCGTTATCATTTATATAAGCTTCACTTCGGATGATAATTGATAAACATAAATTAGCCTGATACTACCTACCTTAAAAGGGCTTTTTAGACAAGTGATTTTACTTCTTATCTCATTGAAAGGTAATTGTTCACATGAAGTTTGAGTATCATAATTGCACACATTATTTATAAAACATTTATAAATGACTAAAACCGAAAAAACATATACATTAATTACAGGCGCAAGCACTGGACTCGGCAAACAATTTGCACATGAATGTGCTCGCCGTAAGATGAACCTCATCCTGGTTTCTTTACCCAATGAAGATTTGGATATGCTTTCAAAAGAGCTAAGTTTAACTTATCATGTAAAAGTTTTTTATAAGGAAATAGATCTTACAGAGCAGGCAACCATACTCAATTTTACAAAATGGGTTACAAGCAACTTTGCAGTTAATATACTCATTAATAACGCAGGTATTGGTGGAACTGAACTTTTTATAGATTCAAAGATGGATTACTTAGACAATATGATCCAACTAAATATACGTGCCATGATCATGTTAACCCGGCTAATTCTCCCTGAACTTGAGAAACATTCAAACGCCTACATATTAAATGTATCCAGTCTTGCTGCTTTTTCTCCGGTTCCATATAAAACAATTTATCCGGCAACCAAAGCATTCATTCATCATTTTAGCCGTGGATTAAAAGCTGAATTAAAAGATACAAATGTTAAAGTCAGTGTGTTAAACCCGGGACCAATCATGACCAATTCAGATGTAACAAAACGCATCAGCGGGCAAAGCTTCTATATCAGGCTTTCAATTATGAGTGCAGAAAAAATAGCACAAATTGCTATCAAAAAACTTATTAAAGGAAAATCCGTAATTATTCCGGGTTTTATGAACCGTTTTAATGCTTTTGTTATCCAAATGGTACCTGTGAGTTTTCGTATCTTTGTTGGCACTTCTATATTTAAAAGAGACTTCAAGAAAAAATCTATTCATGAAAATTTTAATAACAGGAGCAAACAGCCTTCTTGGATCCAATCTGACCAGAAAACTATTGCAAGCTAATTACATTGTAAAAGCTATGGTTAGGGAAGGAAGCAACCTGCTTTCTTTAAAAAATACTGATCCGGAAATATATACCGGGAGTTTTCTAGAACCTAACGATCTGAAAAATGCACTCTCAGGTTGCGATATCGTTTTACATATTGCTGCATGCACATCTCAATCAGAATCTAACTACAAAGCTTATAAGACTGTCAATGTTGACGGAACAAAACGATTATTAGAAGAAAGTTTAAAAGCTGGTGTAAAGCGATTTATTTTCATTGGGTCAGCCAATGCTTTTGGTTCAGGGTCAAGAGAGAATCCAGGAGATGAAAATTCTCCATTCACATTAATCCAAAATCGGTCAGGCTATATGCGAAGTAAATTTGAAGCCCAGCAAATCGTGCTTAATTTTCATCAAAAACATAATTTCCCGGCAATAGTTGTCAACCCTACTTTTATGCTTGGAAAATACGATAGCAAGCCTAGTTCCGGACAAATTCTTCTGATGGCCTACAAAAAATGGGCAATCTGTCCTCCAGGTGGAAAAAATTTTATTCATGTTGAAGATGTAGCCAACGGGATCATTCAGGCTTTTGAAAAAGGAAATGAAGGGGAATGTTATTTGCTTGCTAACGAAAACCTGAGCTATCAGGAATTTTTTAATAAAATGAAAACAATATGTAGTTTTCCCAAAAGAATAATCAAGCTTCCCAAATCTTTTTTTATAAATACAGGTTATACCGGAAGTTTGATTGAAAAGGCAACTGGAAAACCATACAAACTTAACCACATTAATGCCCAACTTCTTTGCATGGATAATTATTATACCCCCCACAAAGCTGCAAAAGAGTTACAACTTCCCCAAACTCCAATCGAAAAAGCTATAAAAGATGCTTTGGAATGGTTTGCAGAGAATGGATATCTAAACTAAATCAAACACAACCAATCCGGTTAATTTTCATCTTAACTAAAAAAACAACATGAAACCCAAGATTCAGTTACTGGCTTTTCTGATTTTCATTCTATTTTCAACTTCCTGTAGTGATGACGACACCAATGTCGAAGACATCTATCATACCTGGGAAGCAAAAGACTTTGCTTCTATTGAATCAAGAGGATATCCCAAAAATGAGGAAAATACAATTTCCCTGCTTCTTGAAAAATCAGGGACTTACCAATTGCACTTAGACGTTAATGGATGTGGAGGTGAGATCTCAGATATCTCAGGATCACAGATAAAATTTACTCCGGCAACCTGTACAGAAATATGCTGCGACAGCGAGTTTTCAAAAAAATTGGCTCAAATGCTCCCTAAAGTTACCAGCTATTCTATTAAGGAAAACAAACTTACACTATCCGTTCCTGAATGGGGACTAATCTTTTTTGAACTTGCAGATTAATCTCAAAGTAAGAATTCCAAAAAGTTTTCCTTTGAAATTACATGAAACTCCGAATTGGAATAAGCTTCCTTAAATGCTTTAGGCACTTTTACTTTTTTAGGGTTCAGTTTGAATTCATAGCCATAAAGTATTCCATCACGTTCCTCGATTAAATCAATTTCCTGCCTGTCATAAGTTCGCCAAAAGTAATCGTTTGAAAAAATTCGTTTGTACGATTTTGTTTTCAGGCGTTCCATAAACAGGAAATTTTCCCAAAGCATTCCCATATCATTCCGCTGGCTTGCATGGTTAAAATTATTTATCAGTGCATTACGAATACCATTATCCCAAAAATAATAACGTGCAGTTTTAATCACCTCTTTTCTAAGGTTGCGTGAAAAACCATTTACTTTCTTCAGTATAAATGTTTTCTCCAATAAATCCAAGTACCGCTCAACACTTTGCTTAGCTATGCCTAAACTATTACTTAACTCATTTAATGAAACCCCGTGCCCAATTTGAAAAGCTAACAGTTTTAATAAATCGGTAAGTTTAGCCGGGTTTTTTACATTTTCCAGTTCAAGAATATCTTTCAACAGGTAAGAATCCCGAATTGAAAACAAGTACTCCTTTTTATCCTCGATGTTTTCTGCGTTTAACACATCCGGGTATCCTCCGTAAATCAATAGATCATCCAAGGTCTGCAGGATATGCATTCCCCCAAACTGCTCATATAGCTCAAGTACAGATAACGGGAATAGAGAACGAATTGTATTCCTGCCGGTAAGAGGTTCCCCAACTTTATTTGACAAATCAAAAGATGATGAACCTGTAACGATAATTGTCTTTTCAGGATAATGGTCAACCAATAGTTTTAAACTATAGCCAATTTCAGGAATACGCTGGGCTTCATCAAAGAAAAGTACATCGTAGCTATCAAAAGCTGTTTGCAGTTGCCCCAGTTTTTGCGAAGACAAGAGTTCACGAAGCTCCTGATTATCTCCGGTCCCTATATATACTTTACCATCCAGGTCAGAAATAACTTTTTTAATTAGCTCCGTTTTACCGACACGTCTTGATCCATATAGCACAAAAACCTTCCCCGGCTTTATTAGCTCTTTTCGTCCTTCCAAATATCGTCTATACCATTTAATTTCCACCGACTTTGTTTTAGTTACATTAAAACAAAACTAAAACATAATTTTCAGAAAACCTAAATTTGGCAAGTCAAATGTCTAAATTTAGCTAAATTTGGCAAGTCAAATGTCTAAATTTAGCTAAATTTGGCAAGTTAAATACTACAAGATGTCTTTCAAACAGAATTTCTCTTTTACCTTCGGTCCTTTTTTACCCATCCGAACCGTGGCACATTCATTATAAAAATCATGCTCAAAAAAGAGAACGTATTCCTTTTCAATCGCTTCGTTTAAGAATTGTTCTTTCTCTTTCATGGAGCTTACCGGGAATAAGTCATAGGACGCCAGCCAAACAATTGGCACATTCGCTGATGTAGGAATAAAGTCGGCCATAAAAACAATTGTCTTTCCGTCCTTCTTTATAAATGGAATCATTTGTCCGGGAGTATGCCCATCATATAATCGAACAGAAACCCCCGGGAATAGCTCACGTGCTCCTTCAACCAACTGCATATTCCCATCTTCCTTTAAAACTTTCAAAATATCCGGATAATAGGCAGCCTGCTCCCTGATATTTGATATTTTAGAATGTTCCCATTGTTTTTTACTGCACCAATGGGTAGCATTCGGAAAGAGTAATTTCAATTCCCCATTTTCATTAACTACTGCACCATTGCAATGATCCCAATGCAAATGGGTAAAAAGAACATCTGTAATGTCTTTAGTTGAATATCCTTTTGCAGCTAATGATTTTGGAAGAGAATCAGTTTCTTCATGCCCGTTGTTTCTCTGAATCTTTTCTGAATAGTGATCACCCACTCCTGCTTCAATCAGAATTTTCCTTTCTCCAGTATCGATCAGCAAACAGCGCATAGTAAGCTTGGTCACATTATTTTCATCAGCCGGATACTTTTTTGACCACATTGGTTTTGGGATTACGCTAAATAAAGCACCTCCGTCACATGAAAAATTTCCGGCATGTATGGTATGTAGTTTCATTCTGTATCAAAAAATTTCTGCGAAAGTGTCACTTTTTGGTTGAAATAAAAAATGGCTACCTACAAACGGATAGCCATATAATTATTATTTGATATTACTTTCTACAATTGCCACGGGACCCTGCAATCCCTGTCAAGCATTTTTTCAACTCCGGCAGCAGGATCAACAATCTCTTCTTTTTCAGGATTCCACTTCAAAATACTTTCACCTGAGCGGATGAAAATATCCGACAAATGAGAAATAGTATCTGACCTGACAGCAGCGTCAATGTTGCAAATCGGATCTTTCCCACTTTTTATGCACTCAAGGAAGTTTAACTGATGATCATTACTTGCATACAAACGCTTATCATCTGCTGTAAATGTATGCTTCAAAATATCCGGGTCTGAGGCCTGGATTCCGTACCTGCCAACATTTACCCATGCATCTTTACTCAAAAAGGTAGTCCCGTGATCTTTAATATCTACGTAATCAACATATTTATTGGCATTTTCAACTGAAAAGAAATGCATATCTACCCCATTTTCATATTTGCAATGTAAATCCCAATCGTTGATGTTGTCATAGAAATTCTCTTCTTCAAAAAATCCACCTACTCCGGAGTATTCTACCGGACCTGAATTATCGGTTCCCAAACCCCATTGCACAATATCCAGCGGATGAGCCCCCCAACCACCTAAGTAACCAATGGAATAATCGTAAATATGAAATGATCCTTGAGGAGTAACACGACTGGCAGAATATGGTTCCATCGGTGCGGGTCCAATCCACATATCGTAATCAAAACCTTCAGGTATTGGCTCAGTTTTGAAATCAGCCCAGCGCCCTTTGCCACTTCCAGACCATGCATTTACACGCTCAATCTTTCCAAAAGCCTCATTTACAGCCAGCTCACTGGCTAATCTGAAATTAGCATTTGAACGTTGCTGGGTGCCATATTGAAGAATGATATTGTTTTTGCGAACTACTTCCCTGAGTTGTTTACCCCACTCAAGAGTCAACCCAAGTGGCTTCTCTACATAAATTGCTTTCCCTGCTTTTGCTGCTTCCATGGCAATATGCACATGCCAGTGATCGCATGTTGCAATAACAACAGCATCTATATCATCACGTTTTAGAACATCTCCAAAATCAGCATAGGTTTCACATCCCTTGTAGTCAGGCTTACCTTCCAGGTCAGCATAAAACCGATTAGCGATTCCAGCGACTTTCCCGCGTCTATCCTGAAAGGCATCACAAACTGCAACAATGCGCGCATGCTCATTTCTTTGCAAGAAGTTAGCTGCCAGTCCTGATCCCCTTCTGCCAACTCCAATGTGAGCAACATTTACTTTGTCACTAACACTTTCATTTTTACAGGAATGAAAGAAGGTTGGCGCTACAATTGCACCTGCAGATGCAATCATGCTTTTCTTTATAAAATCTCTTCGTGGCTTATTCATTGGTTTATTGGTTTTCTGGCTATAAAAGTAGAAACATATTTGGTTTTTGGGTAATATTAATCTTGCCTGGTTTGATACTATTTTTGCACGCGAATATTTCAAAAAGAAAAAGCCACCTTGAAAATTCAAAGTGGCCATCACAAATATAATTAATTTGCTTGTCCGTCAGCATTTATATATTTATCGTAAACTATCAAACCCCATAAGGATCTCTCATCTCTCTTACAAACCAACTGTTTGCATCAGGGTCATTAACAACTTCTCCTTTCACAGGATCCCATGTAAGCTTTCTACCTGTTCGAATTGCAATATTTCCCATGTGGCTTATACAATCTGAAATAATCGCTTCATCCAAAGGATTTGTTTCACTGATTTTTCCCTTGATCACATCGATAAACTCCTGCCCGGTTTTATATCCATCACCCTTAATATGACCATTGTCGTTTTTCGCAAACTGATCAAATTGCTTTTGAATTTCAGGAATATTTGATTCAGCAGATCCTCTTCCTACTGAAATCCAACCTTTACTACCATAAAAGGTAGTTGAATTTCCATCCTTAATCTTACGATAATGCCAAACATTTTCTGCTTTAGCAACATCAGTGCTCATAAATCGAAGCTTAACCCCAGATTTATATTCATAACTTACATCCCACGATTTAATATTATTATATATACCTCCAGTTGCAAAGTATGCACCAGTACCTTCACAAGTATATTCACCATCCATTTGGTCTTTCAAGGCCATAATCATTATATCCAGCGGATGAGCACCCCAACCGGCTAAAAATCCAATGCTGTAATCCCATTGAAACCAAGAGCCAACATTTGTTACCCGATCCGGGCAATAAGGGTTCAAAGGTGCAGGGCCAGTCCACCGGTCATAGTCAAAACCATCCGGAACAGGTACTTCCTGACACAGTTGAGGTGATTTAACATTGAAAGTTCCGGGAGCCCATACCTCAACACGATCAACTTCACCTATCTTACCGTCTTTTACCATTCCAGTTGCCAACTTCATATGGCCCATTGCACGTTGTTGTGTTCCGTAATGAAAACGTACACCATTTGACTTCACCTCATTCTCGAGAATCTTAAAATTTGGATAGCTCAAACCCAATGGCTTTGCAAGCATAATGTGTTTCCCTGCCCTTGCGGCTTTAATTGCGGCTGGTACATGCCAATGATCCGGAGTCGTAATATTCACGGCATCAATATCACTTCTTCCCAGAATTTCATCCATATCCAGATATGGCTTACACTCTGGGGCATTAATTCCTTGCTCTTTATAAGTTCGGTTTACATATTGAGCAGTTCCTTCCCTTCTATCCCGGAATGTATCACATGTGGCAACATTGTAAGCATCAGTTACCGGCATAAACCAGCTTCTTAAAGCACCTTTTCCCATACCTCCAACACCAATATGCCCAACTAAAATACGATCGTTCGCACCTTTCGTACAAGAAGGCAAAATCGTTGGTGCAATAATGGCCCCCCCAGCAACAATTGATGATCTTTTCAAAAAGTTTCTTCTTGATAAGTTCTTATTTCTCATCTTATTTCGTTTTAAATTTTTCCCAATTTGATTTGATTCCTTCCTGATTCAGACCTTCAGGACTTACAAGCAATCTGTATTTTAAATGTAACTCTTCTCCTTTTTTAAGAATCAGTTTCGAATCAAAAAGCATAGCCGGACTGAAGTAGTAAAAAGGATGATTAGTTGTCTTTGTGATATACCAATTGTTGGGGTGTCTCAAGTTTTGCGGATGATCAAAAATAGTAATTGACACACTTTCTCCTTTCAAATCTTTCATGTTGTAAGTAAGCCATTTTGACGCTTTCCCATGTAAATCATTTGTCTCTCCAAGATCATTTACTGCCTCAACATTCCACAGATTTTTATTTAACCGTGCAGAAAAACCAGCATAACCTCCGTATCCTTTTCCTTCTGGTTCATGCGGCAATGGAGTACGATCAAACGTTACCTCATCTGCTAAAACTGTAAATGTTGATTCCCAATCCATATAGTAATTGCCATTTTCATCAGGAGAAGACATCTGAATTGATCGGTTTTCTTTTAATAAATCGGACTTGCCAGGAGGACGATAAGCCAGTTCAAGCTGAATATCAGCCTCAAAATCATTATTTACAGAATAATCAACTGACTTAAGCTCAGTAATTCCTTCTGACTTGCCAGTTTTCCAATCTTCCTCCCAATAATTCAAGCCATTAATAAACTTCCAGGAAAACCAAATTGCCCGGTGCCAGGGATGGTCATACGGCCTTAACCAGGTAAGTTCCGTACCATCAATAGTTGACAATGGATGAAAATAAGGTTTTCCCTCAATTTTATTAAAATTATACTGCCAAACTACCTGGTCATCATTTAACAATGAAACTGAATTCTGCTTCTCAGACCATTTAAACTTTCTGGCTTTTACTCTTGCTAAAGAAAGCTCTTTGGGTATACGCTGAGTCACTTCCCCTTTTGCGGCCCACTCTGTTCCTCTTAAAAGCAAAACCTGAAAACCAAGATTTTTCATCACCTGCTCATCATGACCAAGCACTAAGTAAAAAGAACGACCTTGACCATATTGCCTTTCAAAAATGACAGGTTCCATTTCATTATTACCCATATTGCTTATAGGAGCATAAGCATCGGCCAACACATTTGCTGTTTTGTAGTTTTGCATGTCAACCCATAATTCATCAGTAATCCAAAAGTTGCTCATGCCATCTACTACAGGATGGTCAACATCTCGCAAAGACACTTCAAAGGGTGCAATCTTTCCATGAGTTGTGCTTTTTCCCCAGGTGGCACCAGCTAACTTCTGGTACTCTTCCCAGTTATAGTTCGCAGCAGATGCTGCATGCACAAAAACATACCCTCCTCCGTTATCTACAAATTGAAGAAGAGCTTTTTTTGTTTCATCATCCCATGTGCAATTTCCACCATCTTTCAAATTATTCCAGTTACTAAGAATAACATGAAAAGATTTTAAACCCCTCGATTTTAATGTGTCAGGATTTTCAGTAATAACTGTTTCAAAAATTCCGCTTTCATCAAGGATTGCCTTTAGTGCAGGTGTTGTTTTCTCCCAATTGTGATTGTTATTACCACTAATAAGCAGTACATTAATCTTTTCTTCTGCCAACAAAATATCCGTTGCTATAACGAGAAAAGCTATAAAAACAGTTATCCGTTTCATGCTAATATTCAATTATTTCAGAATCTATTCAGCTCCCAGCTTTTTAAGGTACTCAAAACTTTTCATGACAGCTTCTTCACCGGCAATCTCAAGCGTTGAATAGCCATCAAAACCAACGTTCACCAATGCTTTATAAATGGACTCAATATCAATAACACCATCGCCCAAAGCAATAAGAGACATTCCACATCCAAACTCAGTGCCCCTCTTTTCAATCATTTCCTCAGGAAGGTCTTTCCAATGAACATGTTCAATCTTAGAACCGAACCTTTCAATCATTTCCAAAGGTTCTCCCCCTCCCAACCAAAGGTTTCCGGTATCCAGGTTAATTCCAAGCGCATCAGAATTACAACGATCAAGAACTTCCCCCATCAAATCAACAGAGTCAGAAACATGACCATGAGGTTCAATCAATATTTTCACCCCATAATCTTCAGCAAATTTTAATGGCTCGTACAATTTTTCGGCAATTGCAAAAACAGCTTCAGCATCAGAAAGTGACTTCCCAAAATCAGTCTTGGGGTCTCCTTCTGAAGTAATTACATGTTTAACCCCAATGGCTCCGGCTAACTTTACCGCCTTAATAATCTGCGATGTACCATAACGCGAGGGGGCTGCGGGATCAAGTAAATTAGCATGGGCACAAACGCTTGAAAGTTCAAGGCCGCGGCTCTCAAACATACGTTTTATATCAAAAGGATTAGCGTCAAGACTCGCCAGAGCGGTAAAACCATATTCTCCTCCAAGACACGCGCCATCAGAGTTATCGGTCAAATCACCACAGCTAAATCCCATTTGTTTAATTTGATCAAGCTGTGCTTCAAGGGTACTAAAAGGACTAATTAATGCGAAACATCCAACTTTTATTGCCATAATATATGTTTTTTGATTACAGAATTACGATGATTCCCTCAATAGAGAAATTCTCCCTTCAAAAATAGATTTCTTATTTCAAAAAATATTTCATTATTTCACACTGTGAAAAATTACAACCCATAAGATACTGTTAATGAGGAATAATATTACTTATACTTCAATAGACGGAGAAATTTACAATGCTGATTCATGCACACCGCTGGAAGCTGCATGGAAGAGAAATGAACTTGAAATGCAAACATTGGCAAGGGGGTCATATCCAGGCACTCGCTTAAATGACGGGGAATTAGGTAATATTAAAAGTATTGGGTACTGGAATGCAAAATCAGCTCAAACCTGGGGATTGGATTATCACAGAAACGAAGGAATTGAAATTTGTTTGTTAGAGTCGGGAAACCTTGATTTTGACCTAAACAGCAAATCCTTCCAGCTAACACCTAATACATTAACAATAAGCCGCCCCTGGATTCCCCACAAATTAGGAAATCCAACAATCAGCCCGAGCAAACTTCATTGGTTCATCCTGGATGTCAACGTACGTCAACCCCATCAGGAATGGCAATGGCCTGAATGGATTATTTTAAAAAAAGAAGATTTGGCAGAACTAACCGATATTTTACGGCGAAATGAACAACCTGTATGGAAGGTTGGCTCATCCATTAAAGACTGCTTTGTCCAGATAGGAAAACTTATTAAATACAATGAGGGAAAATTTTTGGATTCGAAAATCAAAATCCTTATCAATGAAATTTTTATTCAATTACTGGAACTTTTCACACGGGAAAAACCGGTTTTATGTGATTCGCTAATCCAAAGCAAGCGAAGTGTTGAAATCTTCCTCAACAATTTGAATGAGATGCTTTCAGAGGATTGGACACTTGGTGACATGGCAAACTATTGCGGACTGGGAACAACACAATTTTCAAAGTACTGTCAGGAAATCACCAATACAACCCCGGCAAATTATCTAACCCGGCTTAGGATTAAAAGAGCATACGAATTGTTATTGCGCTATCCCTCCCAAAACGTTACAGAAATCGCTTATCAATGTGGATTCTCATCGAATCAATATTTTACACAAGTTTTCAAAAAGTACCATAAAGTTTCACCACAAAAATTCAGGGAAAGTGAAATACTTAACCAATAATCTGAAATGAATGTCCGCTTATATACCTACTGATCATTAAGTAATGCGAATCAAGAGTTGAAAATCTTGCCTTTAAATCCGGATTTTCCTGAATATTTAGAATAAACCCTTGACTCACATACTTTTATACAAGTACTCTGTACTCTCCCCTAACCCCTCTCTATTGATAGAGAGGGGAAAATTGAATCCAACATTGTTGGACTCAATTGGGGTGAGTTAATT
>JANQII010000080.1 GCA_028282195.1 Prolixibacteraceae bacterium | reverse complement strand
TTTCTGTTTTAAAAAACAACAATTGACAACTGAATGACGATAAATTACAATAAATGACTGCGAAAAATACCTGTTGGGTAAATAGACGGATACCCATTTAATTTTTTTCATATTTCCATAAAAAGCAAGGTTGACGTAATCCAGTTCATTTGCAAAAAAGCAACAATGTTTCCCAAATGTTTTTTACATCCAACCAATTAAATAAGGTTGATGTTTTATTAAAACTTAAAAACCTCTTCATGAACAACATTTCCGTCCACGTCGAAATGTTGGAAAGTGAGGGTGGGAGATCCACTTTCGCGGGAAACGTGTCCTCGCAAAAAACCGCCCTTTACACGTAAGAATCTGTGTTCAGGTCTTACATCCTCCTGACTCCAGCCACCCGCATGCACATCAGCCCCGGCACCACAGCTGAATTCCCATAGGTTGGTCGTTTCAGGATTTGTAACGTATTGCCAATGGCGATCTCCATTACATAAAAATACATTGTCAAACTCGTTTAAAAATCCCCGAATTTCATCACCTTCGGTTTGAAAGCCTGCGTTTGCGTAGTTATCTCTTTTGCTTTTACGATCAGGGCCTAAAATTGGATTGGCATTAATTATAACTTTAAACGTGGCATCCGATTCTTTTAATGTTTTGTATAGCCATGCTTTTTGTTCCGGGCCGTATATTGATTTTCCGGGGCCATCTTCCATATCATTGTGGCTTCTGTATTTTCTTCCTTCGGTAATCCAAATCTGTAGGTCCTTCCCCCAACGAATGGTTTTATAAAATTTGTCATGAGATGGAAATTGTTCCTTCTCAAAAATTTCAAGACCACGATCCCAAGTAACAGATCCATATTTCATGCCCGGCCAGGCATCATCTTTTAAAACATCATGATCGTCCTTCATAAAATAGGTAGTTACCTGACTCCAGAAGTTACGTTGCAAAGGTAAAGCAAAAAGCCTGTCCCATTTAAAGTGCATCATCTTTTCCGTCATTGCATATGGACGTGGCATGTCGTAGTATTCAATGTCGCCAGTGTGCACATAAAAATCTGGGAATAAATCCATCATAGCACTGTAAATTTTGTGTCCATCGGTTGTGTCTTTTCTAATATAATCGTGACAGGTAACCACACAAAATTCAATTTCATTTTCACTTTCGGCAGTCTGTGGAGTTCTAAAAGCACCTTCAACTTTATCCGATACCGAAGATTTTTCATCCAAACGAGCCTCTATTTCAACTACATATTTGATGCCAGGTGTTAGGTTTTCCAGCTTCCACTGATATGTGAAATTTTTGGTCGTATCAACAGCAACCCAATCCGTTTCTGTTTTATTTTCAGAATTGGTTAATGGATAATAGCTTAATTTAACTTCACCACTTGCTCCGGGACAAGCACCAATCATATCGTCTAAAGTCAGGCCTTCAGGAATTTGAGCACTATGAATTTTTTTGGCATTCCCTTCTTTTTGAAGTGCCCTATATTCTTCTGGGGAAATTTCGATAAACTCTGAACCGCCCGAATTTCCTTCTGGATTTTTTGTTAACCGGGTCCAGATTACAATTGAAGTTTGATCTGCCCAACCATTGTGGAAGCCATTTCCAAAGTAAGGTCCTTCAGTTTTCTTCAGCTTATTGCATGAAGAAAAAACTGTTGCAGATAGAAGTATTAGAAGCGTTAGGTTTTTAATAATTTTATTCATTTCTTTTTTTTTAGTTAATATTCCTTTGTTGTTCTTCCTATCAGTGATAGATTGCACTTAAAAATCCAAATTGTTTTTTTTGAGCAGGTTTTAATTCCAGCAATAAGATAAAAGGTATTTAGTCATGGCTAATTTAGTTTTTTCCTCTTGCCTTTTGGGTACTAAATATTCCCTGACTTTATAGTTTGAAAATAAATTTCATCCTACTTTTCACTTAAGTGATACAAACCTCCTGCTACCGTTTTAAATTCAATCGAACTATCTTTATTTCAATGAAACTCAGGTTTCAAGTGCGAAGCACCTTGAAATCTGTAAGTTGAATTGATCCCGAAACGAGGGAGGAGTATTCGGGATCTCATGGTTTAATACCCCGGTCCTTGGGGTCGGAAACTTATATCGTTTGCAAAGCAAACTCCATTTGATACCCCGTTAGCTTGCTGCGGGCTTGTTCATTACTTTCAAAGCAATTTTTTTCCCGTCTTTGGTTACTTTGAAATTTTCCCGTCATCTATTCGGCAGGGTTCTCCTGCTTTTGTCAAAATTTTCAACTCAAAGATTGTATTATTTTCCCACTTAAATTCCAATTCAAAGCAATGATAAAGCGTGTAAACCCAAAATTTCTTCTCTTTTGTAAATCAATGTCAGATGATTTCATTTTTATAATTTATTAAGTAAATACCTAATCTTTAGTTGAACTGAGCCAGGGAAAAAGCATCATTCTCACTTTTAATCATAAGTAACTTCCTTTTAGTGGTAATTTTTCTTCAATACATCAAATGGAACTGATGCATGATATTTAACCAATTCTTTAGGATCGGGTTCACCCAGATATTCTACATAAACACATTCTGTTCGTATCGTCTTATCTGTTTCTTTCAAGTTGAAATATGTTTGCAGACATGTTGTACCAGCTTTCAAATCAACCTTAAAATTCGCACTTTTCATTTCAGATGTAACCTCAGCTGTTCGGTTAATATTACCGACTGTCAGATCAGCGCTGACAATTGGCAAATCAATATCGCCTGAAATGTTTTCAACAATTCGCTTACCCGACTCTGCAGGCCAGTGATTAAGCTTTATCTCATATTTGCCATCGCGAACTACATCTACAACCCAAATATTTTTCCCGTTTCTTGTATAAGAATCGTGAGCATTTAGATTTACGGGATTTTCGTGCTCCGTTCCAATCGCTATTTCTGCATATTTATCGAAATCAACAGAAATATCTTCCCACCATTTTTCGTACCGGTTATAAAGATCTTTTACGATATCGGGGTTTTGTGCCGCAACATCGTTTCTTTCCTCAGGATCGGATTTTATATTATATAATTCGTCTTTTTCGCGTTTTACAAGCCTCCATTTCTCTGTAAGCACTTGATATTCCTTGTCCTTAACCGGATATTCAATCCTTTGATTGTGGATAAAAAGAGTTCTTTCCGGCCACTCTTTAACCTCCTCATTTAAAAGAGGCACCAGGCTTCTTCCATCGTATTTCAGATCTTCGGGCTTCTTTAAATCACACAAGTCAATAAGTGTTGGCATTAAATCAATATGGGCTGAAAGCGCATTAATTTCTTTACCCCCACCTATTTTAGCCCCGGGCCAACGAATAAAAAATGGTACTCTGTGGGCATTCTCATATCCCCAAATTTTGCCCCCCCTCATTCCAGCACTATATCCTTCTTTCACAAAACCCGTTTTAAAATCAATAATAATACCACCAAACCATGGACAAGGTCCGTTATCGGTCATAAATATCAGTATCGTATTTTCCTCGAGGTCCATTTCTTTTAATGTTACGAATAGATTTCCAAGGTCTTCATCCAATTTAGTCACCATTCCATAATAGTGGGCCAAACGATCAGAAACCAGGTTCTTATAAGGTTTTACATATTCCTTATTAACTATCAGGGGAGCATGAGGTACATTGGTTGAGATGTAACAAAAGAATGGTTTATTGCGCTTATTCTTTATATATTTAATCGCCTCACTAAACCAAACCGTATTGCAATAGCCTTTAAATTTCCTGTAAACACCGTTGTGGTTATAAGTGTCATCGTAATAATCATTTCCCCAGTAATCGGGGTTAGTTCCAATCGCACCACCACCATGTACCAATGATTCCTTAAACCCACGATCGTTAGGCCTGAAAGGATAATTTTCACCCAGGTGCCATTTCCCAAAAATTCCGGTCTTATAACCATTGTTGTAAAAAAGGTCGGCGATTGTAGTCATACCCTCCTTTAGAAGCGATCGTCCGCCAATTGTATGCCACACTCCGGCCCGCGACGAATAACATCCGGTCATCAATGCTGCACGGGTTGGTGAACAACATGGATCAACATGGAAGTCGGTAAAGCGTACACTTTCCTGATAAAGTTTGTCCAGTGCCGGGGTTTTTACATAAGGATTTCCATGACAGGCAAGGTCACCATACCCCTGATCATCTGTCATTATTAAAATAACATTGGGCTGTTTCTTAGAGCAAGAAACAAACAAAACAGAAATCACCAATATTGAATATTTTAATCTGTTCATGTTTTATTCCTCAGAATTTAAATTAACCATAAACCTCAATCCGTTATTTTAAAAGTGTTTCAGGAGAATCGATATAAATGGTCTTCCTGACCTCCGGACCTTTATTTGTCCATTCACCAAGTGCGCTTATTTCTTTTTCAGCTAATTTTTGAATTTGAGTTACTATTTCGTAATTTTTATCCGCTACATTTGTTTTTTCACACGGATCTGAACGCAAATTATACAATTCAATATTGTCGGGAAAAACAGTTTGGCCATAAGTGCTTTTAAGAATATTCTGTTGCTCTTCTTTTGAAAACCGTCCAAGTAAATTAAGCTTCCAGTCGCCGTAGCGCACTGCCTGAAGATAACCCACATGCCAGTAAAAATATGGACGGGCTTCCCTTATTTTTGTGGGATTAAACAGATAATCTGAAATATCTATGCCATCCCTTTTTACATTGTCGTTAATTTTAAGATTTGTCAACGTAGTAAATGTTAAATAAAAATCAAGTACAGAAGCAGGCGAATTACATGTTGTCCCGGGAGCTATTCTGCCTGGCCACCATGCAATACAAGGTACGCGAATGCCACCTTCAAAAGTCTGCCCCTTGGTTCCTTTTAAAATGCCGTTGCTAGCTCCCCAGTATGGCTGTCCACCATTATCAGACGTGAAAACCACCAGTGTGTTTTTGGCAAGCCCTTGTTGTTTTAAATAGCTAAGAATTTCACCTGTTGACCAGCTAATTTCCGCGACCGATGCCCCAAACCTTTCTTTGGGATTGTGTGTTTTCCGATGAAATTGCTCGCGGGCTGCAACCGGATTGTGGGGCATGGTATGTGCCAGATAGAGAAAGAACGGTTGTTCCTTGTTTTTTTCTATCCAGTTAATGGCTTCTTTAGTGTAGCGCTCTGTAAGCGCTGACATTTCGTTTTCACTCTTTTGATTTATAATATCAATAACCTTTTCATTCTGCATGATTGGTAACAGCGAAATATTTTCTTTTTCAATCCCCATATCATTGGAATAAGGCAAACCAAACCAATAATCAAAACCATGTTTTATCGGTAAAAATACTGGTTGGTCACCCAAATGCCACTTGCCAATAATTGCAGTTGAATAACCAGCTTCTTTAAGCGCTTCAGGCAATATTGTTTCTTCCGGATTGATGCCTTTTTTTGCTTTTGGGAAAAGTACCCATGCCTTATTTTGATCTAAATCAAGGTCAACCCGACGGGCGTAGCAACCCGTCATTAAACCGGCACGGGACGGTGTGCAAACCGGCGCACCGGCGTAAAAATCGGTAAACCTGACTCCTTCCACAGCCATTTGGTCTAATTCGGGGGTTTGATTCCATAATGAGCCGTAACACGACAAATCAGCATATCCCAGATCGTCGCAAAAGATTAAAATAATATTGGGCGGAGTTGATTTATTTCCGGCGAATAAATTGGATGACAAAGCAACGATAAAAATGAACAGTATATAAGCGTTTTTCATTTTATTCGATTTGTAATTATAAGTATTGGGTATAGCGGCCCGTTAAACTCTTCTGTTCGCGCTAAATAAAATATGGTTGAAATGTTTGAAGCAAATAAAGCGGTACCTATCATACTCCAATTAAGTCCCCTGCCCGCGGGGAAATAACCATCACTGGTCATCTTTTTTAGTCTCACAGACATTATGCCTATAACTAAAATCCCAACCAGATAAGCAGCAATAATTAACGAATCAACTGTGCCAATTTTCCCGCTCATTCTTTGCAATTCATTATTTTTTCAATTTTCATACTGCCAACTATCTCCCGCACATGATAAAATTACGTTTCCAAATGCAGTGAAATCGCCTGTTCGAATTATTGCTTTAACGGATTTTGCTAAATGCTTTAATTCAGAATGGTCAACAGTTTCAATCTCAACTTTTCTCCAGACATTTAAAATATTATTAAATAAAGTAGGATTAATATCTTTCTAATATCGATTTTAAAAATAAAATATATTTTTCATATTTGCAACTTTTGAAAATAGTATTAATATCTATAATTAATATTTTATTAATAAAAAATAAAAAAATAGTTTCTTGTTATCAGTATCTTATGCTATTTTTGGTCATGTGTCATGAATAAAATCTATAATAATTAGGTATTTAATAAATACTATTTTAATATCTTTGTTTAAAAGATAACTGCAATATGGATAGGAAATATACAAAAATGGATATAGGATTATTACATCTTGCAAATAAGAAAGTACTATTAAACCTGATCAAACTAAAAGGACAGATATGTAGATCAGAACTAACTAAAATAACACGATTAGGCATCAGTTCATAATTAGGGGGGTTACTGTCAGCTTTCTTTGTGGAAGTTTCGGGTTGCGGGTTTCGGGTTACTGGAGACTGTGACCGTGACTGGAAACGGGTTTTTGAAGCAACAGCTTGTAAGCTTCAAAGAATAAGCACTGGGGCAATATTCAAAAAACAAATCCCAAAATCAAGGACCCAACCATCAGGACACAATTGCCAATGACCAATTATGCAGTATCCAGCATCAAGTATCAAGAACCTGAAATCATATCCCGTAGGGGTTAAATAGTTGTAGCACCGGAGATATGTGACAAGAAATCAGGTGAATTCAATGGGGTGTCCGAAGTATTGAACATTTCATTCGCCGCATGGAAAACGTTTTTTAAACAAATAACCAATATCCAATAACCAAATCCCAAAATCCAACCATTGAGGACACAATTGCCAATGACCAATTATCCGGTAACGGGTATCCGGCATCAAGTATCGAGAACCTGAAATCATATCCCGTTTCCAGTCACAGTCACAGTTGCCGGTTTGCACGCTACTTCTGTTATGAATGACCCAGTGACTAATTATCTAATGACCAGTGACCAGTGACCAGTTCACAGTC
>JANQII010000056.1 GCA_028282195.1 Prolixibacteraceae bacterium | reverse complement strand
CAGGAACAATGGGATTTTGCTTTAAGCGAATCCCCTCCGTTTATCTTTATTACCGGATGGAACGAATGGATTGCCGGAAGGTGGCCAAGCCCTGACGGAAATCCGAAACACTCATTTTTCTGCGACCAGGCCAGCTCTGAATACAGTCGTGATATAGAACCAACCCGAACAGCCGGATTAAACGATAATTACTATATGCAGATGGTCGCAAATATTCGGAGGTACAAAGGAGTCGCCCCAGTGCCTGAAACATCCAACCGAAAAACGATTAAAGATTTTGATGATTGGGATGAAATAGTTCCGGTTTATACAGATTATACAGGAGATACAAAAGCCCGTAATCATCCCGGTGCAGAATCGAGCCCGGAACGGATTTATACCAACACTACGGGACGCAATGATTTTCACCGAATGAAAGTGACCAACAACGACCAAACAATTTTCTTTTTGGCGCAAACCACCGAAGCAATTACCAATGGAAAGGAAAGTAACTGGATGAATCTCTACATCGATGTTGACAGAAAGGCAAATACCGGATGGCTGGGCTACGATTTTCGCGTGGCCGAAGCAAATCAATTACAGCATTACACTAACGGAGAGTGGAAAATGGTAGCCGAAATTGATGTGGCAACAGATAAAAACAGCCTAATGTATTCGATACCCCTCAGGCTGATGGCGCTGGGAAGCTTTCCCGAACTGGAGTTTAAATGGTCGGACAACATGCAGGATGAAACCGACCCTTTAGATTGGTATGTGAATGGGGATGTGGCTCCGGGCGGACGTTTTAAATTCATCTATACGATAAAAAATAAAATGATAATCAAATGATCAACAAAATTTTATTCATCACATTTTTTATGGGAATTTCTATTGGAGCCAATTCCCAGATCCCTCCTGTTGTGGAATCTGCCAATCAGTCGGTCCGATCAACCGCCTTAACCCAAAAATTTCTTAGTCCAACACGAATTGTTTGGATATCGGATGAGGCAGGAAATCAGGTGATAAATGCAGAAAGTATTCTGAAACAGGGTATAGGGCAAGCAAACCTAAACCAGGGGAAGTACCTGACCCTGATAAACGATCAGGATTCAAAAGCAGGTTTGATTCTTGATTTTGGTTGTGAATTACAGGGCGGGATCGAAATAATCACCACCATCAACAATCAAAATCCAATAGGGCATGTTCGTGTTCGTTTGGGCGAATCGGTAAGTGAAACCATGAGCGACGTTGGTACAGACGGGGCTACAAACGATCATGCCATGCGCGATTTTACGGTGCAGCTTCCGTGGCTGGGACGCCTGTTTGTTGGCGAATCTGGTTTTCGTTTTGTGAGGATCGATTTGGTTGATCCGGATACAAAAGTTGAAATTAAAGAAATTAGTGCCGTATTCAGGTATCGCGATATCCCTTATCTTGGTTCTTTTTCCTGCAATGACGAACGGCTCAATAAAATCTGGATGACCGGCGCTTATACGGTCCATCTGAATATGCAGGATTACCTGTGGGACGGAATAAAACGGGACCGCCTGGTGTGGGTAGGCGATATGCACCCGGAAGTAATGACTATAAATACCGTTTTTGGCTACAATGAAGTAGTTCCGAAAAGCCTTGACCTTGCCCGTGACCTTACGCCGCTTCCCAACTGGATGAACGGAATCAGTTCCTATTCTATGTGGTGGCTCCTGTTACATCGTGACTGGTATTATTACCACGGAAATCTGGAATACCTAAAACAGCAGAAAGACTACATAGCTGGCTTATTGCATCTTTTGTCCACTAAAATCGATGAGAATGGCAAAGAAATCCTGGATGGAAACCGATTTCTCGACTGGCCTTCCAGTGAAAACAAAGAGGCAGTTCATGCAGGCTTGCAGTCAATGATGGTGATGACATTTAATGCAGGGGCTGATTTATGTGAAATATTGGGTGACAAGGAAACAGCAAAGCTTTGTAAAACAACAGTTGAAAAGTTAAAGAAACATATTCCCAATATGGCCGGATCAAAACAGGCTGCAGCCTTGCTTGCCATGTCAGGATTAGTAACACCGGCACAAGCAAATAACCAGGTTCTTGCCAAAGAGGGGGTGCATAAAATGTCAACTTTTTACGGATATTATATGCTTATTGCGCGTGCTATGGCAGGCGATTATCAGGGAGCAATCGACAATATCCGCGAATATTGGGGGGCTATGCTCGATTTGGGGGCTACAACTTTCTGGGAGGATTTTGATATCGACTGGATAAAAAATGCAGCCCGCATTGACGAGATTGTACCTGAAGGTAAAGTGGATATCCACAAAACCTACGGTGCTTACTGTTACGAACAGTTCCGACACAGTTTCTGTCATGGCTGGGCTTCGGGCCCAACAAGTTGGCTAACCCAATATATTTTGGGAGTGAATGTTCTGGAACCTGGTTGTGAAAAAATATTAATTAAACCATACTTGGGTGATTTAGAGTGGGTAAAAGGAAGTTTTCCAACACCTTATGGCGTTTTGGAAATTGAACATGAAAAGACACCTGAAGGGAAAATAGTTACAAATTATAAAGCTCCTGATGAAATAGAAGTAATGCTCAAGTAGAATTTCCTAATGAAATTCTCCATTGAAGTACCCTTTTAATAAAATGGGCTTGTATCAAAAGTCCCAAAAGACTTTAGTTAACGTGAGTTTCGGATTCAATAAGCTTTTTTTCAATGGCTTATGATATTTATTTGTATTGATCCCTGTTTGCGCCTCGTACGCAAAGTTTTTATCGGAAAGTCCGCTAAGGGGTGACTTGGGGCAATGATTATTTTGCAAAATGTTAAGATCAACCCAAACCTCTAATAATTAATTTTTTGCCCCCTTTTTCGTTCAGCTTCGCGAAGAAGTATTTTTCGCATTCTAAATGATTTTGGAGTTACCTCCAGGTATTCATCAGAACCAATATATTCCAGTGCTTCTTCCAAACTAAACTTTACAGGGGGTGCCAGCTTTGTTTTTTCATCGGAACCCGATGCACGCATATTGGTCAGTTTCTTGGATTGCGTAACATTGATGGTTAAGTCCTCAGAACGACTGTTTTCACCAATTACCATTCCTTCATAAACATCCAATCCGGGCTCAACGAAGAAACGACCTCTGTCTTGCAGTTTATTCAATGCATAAGCAAAAGCAGTTCCGGGTTCTTTAGCTATTAAAGAACCATTCTTTCTACCTTCAATTTCACCTTTCATTGGTTGGTACTCAACAAAACGGTGGGTCATTACAGCTTCGCCTGCGGTAGCCGTTAGCATATTGGTACGTAAGCCAATAATACCCCGCGAAGGGATCAGGAACTCTAAATGAATTCGATCACCTTTGCGCTCCATGTTTTGCATTTCACCTTTACGAACAGTTACCATTTCAACCACTTTCCCTGAATATTCATCAGGAACATCAACATGCATTTCTTCAATGGGTTCGCTTTTAATACCTCCAATCGATTTAAATAAAACCTGGGGCTGCCCAACCTGTAATTCGTACCCTTCACGGCGCATGGTTTCAATAAGCACCGATAAGTGCAGTACTCCCCTACCGTAAACAGTAAACAGATCAGCCGATGAACCTTGCTCAACACGCAATGCGAGGTTTTTCTCCAACTCTTTTTGTAATCGATCATTGATGTGACGTGAAGTAACATACTTGCCTTCTTTGCCAAAAAATGGGGAGTCGTTAATGGTAAATACCATACTCATCGTTGGTTCATCCACAGCAATTGGGTCAAGCGGCTCAGGGGTTTCGACGTCACAAATGGTATCTCCAATCTCAAATCCATCAATACCTACCAAGGCACAAATGTCGCCATTTTGCATTTGGTCAACCTTTTGGCGGCCTAAGCCTGTAAATGTATGTAGTTCTTTAATTTTTGTTTTTAGAACTAAACCATCTCTTTTCGAAAGTGCAACCTGCATACCTTCTTTCAACTCACCACGATGGATACGCCCAATAGCAATTCGTCCAACATACGATGAGTAATCCAACGATGTAATCAACAACTGTGGAGTTCCCGGATTTGGCTTTGGAGCAGGAATGTGTTCAATAATTGCATCCAGGAGCGGAGCAATATTTTCCGTTTTGTTGCTTAGGTCATTTGTCATCCAACCTTCTTTTGCAGAACCATAAATGGTTGGAAAGTCCAATTGTTCCTCAGTTCCATCCAGGCTAAACATCAGATCAAAAACTTGCTCATTAACCTCCTCAGGTCTACAATTGGGCTTATCCACCTTGTTAACAACAACGATTGGTTTTAAGCCCATAGCCAGCGCCTTCGACAATACAAAACGGGTTTGTGGCATGGTTCCTTCAAAAGCATCAGCCAATAACAAAACGCCATCTGCCATATTTAAAACCCGCTCCACTTCACCACCAAAATCGGCGTGACCAGGTGTATCGATAATATTGATTTTTGTGTCTTTATAGGTTACCGAAACGTTCTTTGCCAAAATGGTAATTCCACGCTCACGTTCCAGGTCATTATTATCAAGGATAAGTTCTTGCTTCTTCTCGTGCTCCTTCAGGATGTTACAATAATATATCATCTTGTCAACCAGGGTGGTTTTGCCATGATCAACATGGGCAATAATCGCTATATTCCTAATCTTCTCCATATCTTCTCAAAATTGAAGGCGCAAAGATAATCTTATTTCCCTAGCCCAAACCGACTCCCCTAATTTGTTGATGGTAAATTAATATCGGATATATGGAAAAGAGAAATTGAAGATGAAACGTGAAGTGCATATAAAATTTTAAACTAGCGACACATAAACTACTTTGGTGAAAAATATTATTAAGCTTATTTTAGATAGGTACTCCATGTAACAATAAATAGTAGTTTTTCGTTTAAATAGCATGAAACTATAGGCTTGAAATCAAACTTATAGTTTGGATGTTTATTTATTTATTTGTTTATTTGCAATGTACTTTATATATAAAGATGGTTGCAGGTCTATCTGCAAAACTTAAACACAAACGTAAAAGAAATAGATATAGAGTCATCATTGATTATTGATGGCTCTTTTTTATATATAATCATTAACCCCAAAAATATGGCAAATAATTACAAAATATTTGATTTTGCTTTCTTCCCAAACTACAATGATTCCATAAGATTTTTAGCTGAGAACTTAGCACATAACGAACAATGGGACTATTCTGATACGATAATAAAAAAGTATTCAATATTGAAAGGATATCTAGAGTACACCTATAGAAGGCTAAAACACGAAAATAAAATTGCATTTACACAAAATAATGAATATGCCTGCTTTAATACTGGATTGGTTACTGAAAACTGGGAAGATATTTTTGCATATTTTGAAAAATACAAAAATCCATCTACAAATAATTCACCATATTGTTTTAAAGCATTTGTGAAAAAAAGTGACAACCTTTTGTTAATGAATTTTTCTGAAAATCTACCAGATGTTGCTAATTATTTTGAAAAACCAGAATTATTAATATTTAACCCAAAGCATGAGCTTATTCCTGATATTGACCATATTATAAAGGATAATATAAGTAGATTCCCAGCTCATCTACAAGGTGCAGATAGTGCTGAATTAAGAAGACAATTAATAGGGTCAATTGATGAAATAAAGAAAAAGGTAAGGACTAACTATAAAATTGCAGTTCCTCAATTTTTTAAGAATAAAATACAACTTTTGCTGCCTCTTTGCTTTACGTCAGGCTCACCTAATCCTGATCTTGCATTAGTTGTTCAAAAATTAAATGAGACTACATATACTGCAAGGACTTGTCTAACTCTGAAAATGGCATATAACAATGCAAGATTAATTGTCAAGCCAGAAAGTAACTGGCTAAGACCTTAATTTTCTTCTTTAGGATTTATAGTTAAGCGCTATCCTAAATGATTAATTAAACTTTGATAAAGTTTTTTCAACTGACTTAACACTATATCACTTATTATAAGATTGTTGCACACTTACTCCTATTTATATATTACTGCATCAACATTTAACTGAATCTCAGCAATCCAATTATTGCCAACCTCAGTAACTTCACCTTTAAAAGTTTGTGTTAAAGAATTAATTCAACATAAAATAATTATTATGAAAGTTATTGGTTTCAAGCTCGTTTCTAAATAATTATTAGTGTCAAGTCAAGCATGAAATGTCGGTTAAGTCGAAGATATTTTTGTTCTCCAACTAAATCTCAAAACAATAACGTTAAATCTAAAAAGTGTTTTTGTAAATTAGAGGCACCGTTTTTTAACCTGAAAACTATAATCATGTCACCAACTCAAATCATTCAAAAGTTTGTAGAACTGTTTAATAAAGCTGATGCAGCTGGATTAGCGGAACTGTATCATGATGATGCTGTCAACCATCAGGTTGCCAACGAACCTATAATTGGCAAGCAGGCTATTTTTAAAATGTTTGAAACTGAATTTGCTGCGGCTGAAATGGTTTGCATTGTTGAGCATATTTTTGAAGATGGTAATTGGGGCATCCTGGAATGGAAAGATCCACTGGGCTTGAGAGGTTGCGGGTTTTTTCATATCATTGATGGTAAAATTAAATTCCAACGCGGTTATTGGGACAAACTGTCGTTTTTAAGACAGCACAAGCTCCCGATTCCAACTGAGTAAAACTATTAGCCATGACAAACATTCGATCGCTTGAAAACGTTAGTTCCGAAAGCATTTTCTCAGCTTTTAAAGAAGCCTTTAAAGATTATGAAATCCAGCTCAATAAAAGCGAGCTGAAAACCATGCTTATCCGCAGAGGCTTTGTTCCTGAACTTTCGTTTGGGGCTTTTGATGGAGACCGGTTGATTGCGTTTACATACAATGGCATTGGTGTATTTAGTGGTAAAAAGATGGCTTACGATACCGGCATCGGTACCATTGAAGAATACCGGGGACAAGGATTGGCAACAAAAATCTTTAATTATTCTGTTCCTTATTTAAAACAAGCAGGAATAAATCACTATTTACTTGAAATAATTCAACATAATTTCAAAGCTGTTTCGGTGTACACAAAGGTTGGGTTTGAGGTTAACCGTGAGTTCAACTATTTTTCTGAAAGCATGGAAAAGATTAGCCTAAATTCGAAAGGCTTACCTTCTGATTAAAGCAATTGATTTATCCAACAAAGAGCTAATGGCTTCATTTTGGGATTTCGTGCCTTCATAGCAAAATAGTTTTGATGCTGTTGAAAGAAAACCTGAAGACTTTAGCATACTTGGTGTTTATCAAGAGGAAAAGCTTGTTGCTTATTCGATATTTGAGTTTAACTCAGGTGATATTACTCAAATTGCAGTAGATAAAACTCACCGAAGAAAAGGAATTGCTTCGGCACTTTTAAATGAGCAAATTAAACAAAACAAAAACATCACTCAGTAAAAGCAATTAACACTGAAATTCGCTGCACATCTAACATGTCACTCATCGAATGACTAAAATGCTCGATATCAACAGAGTCATCCGATGAGTTTTTCAACGAAACTTTATGAACGCATTACGAGGTAAGCAGTTTGAGATGATTAAAACTTTCTAAATAGAAAAAGAAGTTAACTTCTGCACTAAGCTTTAGTCAACTTCTTTACAATCAGCAATACTATCTTTTATCTGTACTTAACCAAGCGTTAATACATTAATCCGTATCCAAAAGAGTATAACGGTTTCTCTGAATCATAAGGAATGTCTTCCAATTGTTTTTCAACTGCTTCCTGAGAAGAAGGTAACTCAAAAGGCATTTTCCCTTCGGGTTCTTTGTAACCAAATATGATTTCTGAAAGTACTTCATCCGATGTGCCAAATTCAGCCATCAAAGCACTACATTTGTCGTTTATTTCAGTAAGTATTGCCGGACGTTCCAAATTAATCACCACTATAGAGGGTTTCTTTACAATTGTATTTATGATATCTGCTTTTTCTTCTTCCGTGAAATACAATCTTCCCTGGTGGAAAAAACGTTCTAAGAAATAGTCTGTACGTTCATCATAAGGTGTTCTGATTCTTTTTAAGATAACATCAGCATCTTCCGGATTATCAACCAGTTTCCCGAACTTATTGATTTCAGTCGATTCCAGCATTCCTTCAACATAAACTTTCGTCCCTTTTTTTAGGGGCAAAATTGCTTCATTTTTTAACAAAACTGTTGATTTGGCTTGTGCAATCCTCCCTTTTTCCCTGAACAAAAAATTTCCGACTGCTTCAGTTGCTTTTTGTTTATCGACATATGGATCATCAAATAAGCCTAATCTGAATTTATCAAGAAGAATTCTCCTAACAGATTCATCGATTCGTGCTTCCGAAACCTGACCGGTTTTAACCAACTCGACAACCAGTTCAGGAACAAACTCTCCTCCAAATTGATCACATCCTGCATCAATTACCTTTTTAACCCTTTTAATAGGTGTTAAATGCTCAACACCCCAAGCCCTGGCATCTTCTCCCAAATTTCCATCGGAAATAATATTCCAATCCGTGCAAACAACACCATCAAACTTTAATGAATCCCTTAACAAGCCTATAATAATCGCTTTATTAAATGCAAAACCAACATTTTCATCGGTCTGATCCATCGGAATTCCATAGTAAGGCATTATCTGTGCTGTTTTCGCAGGAAAAGCACCTTCCAGAAATGGGATCAAGTGATAATCAAAATTATTTCCCGGATATACCTGTTCCCTGCCATAAGGGAAATGAGCATCTTCCCCTTTTAACTGAGGGCCTCCTCCCGAAAAATGTTTTGTCATACAAGCGATACCCGATTTATTCAATGAATCCCCCTGACATCCTAAAACGTATGCTTTTGTCATCATTGCAGAAAGATTGGCATCTTCACCAAAAGTTCCATTTGTCCTTCCCCATCTTGGTTCGGTTGCTAAATCAGCTGTTGGGTGCAATGCCACTGTAATACCTACAGCTCTGTATTCTTGCCGAACAATATCCCCAAATTCCCGAACAAGTTGGGTATCCCTTGTTGCCGCCAAGCCAAGCGAAGTAGGCCATTGCGAAAAAGAGGGTGTAAAAATTGCAGCTCCCGGATTATTTCTGGTCCCGTGACGGGGATCCGTAGCTATGGTTACCGGAATTCCCAAACGGCTACGCTCTGCCAGTTTTTGAATATTGTTATTGAACTGAGCAAGAACACCAGCCTCATAAGAATTAATAATGTTAAAACTATTCATTTTCTTCTCCACAAGCATTTCCGATGCCGGAGGTAAAATAAGAGACATAATTAGTTTAAACGGGTCTGTTGATAAAACAGGAACATCAAAAGGTTCTCCATTTTCTTTCATTCCAATCATAGAAACAAACATTGTCCCTGCTTTTTCTTCAACCGTCATCTGCTTAAGTAAATCCGAAACCCTTTCGTCTAATTCGGCATCAGGATTTTCATAAACATCCAGCTTATTGTTCTTATTCAAATCCCTGAATGATTTCCCGTCAATAACTAAAGATGGTGCTTCAGACCCTAATTTAGAATAACTGGCCTTTACCTTTTTTGAAATATTAATATATGCTACTGTTGCAATTATTGCCAGTATTACTATTGCTGAAGCAACTACAATCCCTGTGATTTTCAATATTTTTTTCATAGCTAGTTATTATTGTGTTAATAATACACAATAATAATAAAACAATCTATTGTGTGCAAACAACACAATAAAAATTTATATCTTCGCCCCATGAACAAGATAGATTCTTTTGTTGCAGATGGATTTACTCAATACCTCCCGGGTCAATCAATTGACTGCGTAATAATAGGCTATAATGAACACGGATTAAATGTACTTACCCTCAACTGGAAGGAGTTCGATATGTGGGCTTTGCCCGGAGGGTTCATCCATAACAAAGAAGACATGGACCAGGCAGCTATACGCATATTGAAAGAACGAACAGGACTTGAGCTAGCCTTTCTAAAACAATTCTATACGTTCGGCAATTATAACCGCAGGGATTTTGAGGAATTTTTGAAACAGTTTGAACCTAAAGAGCTAAAATTTCAACCGTTTATAAACTGGATGAAACAACGGTTTATAAGTACTGGTTATCTGGCTTTGGTAGATATGAAGAAATGCAATCCTACTCCTGATTTTTTAACTGAATCATGTGATTGGAAACCAATTAATAATTTGCCTAAACTACTTTTTGACCACCAGCATATTATTGAAAAAGCGTTGGAACAAATTCGTATACAAATTAACTATTTGCCAATTGGACTCTCATTGTTGCCTGAGAAATTCACGATGAAAGATTTGCAAAAATTATATGAATCTATTCTTCAAAAAGAGCTTGACCGGGGAAACTTTCAAAAAAAAATATTAAAACTTGGTTTTTTAGACCGACTCGAAAAACAACTTTCCGGCAGGGCACATAAAGCACCATATCTTTATAAATTCAATGAGACAAAGTATGATTATTTGCTAAAAAAAGGGATTGGATTTATTTCCTGAGCATGAAAGCAGTCTTTCTCTCCTGAAAATTGATAACTTAGATTTTGCAAATTCAATCCACGATGGAAATGAACCAAGAAGAAATCAAGCAAAAAATACTTGATGAAATATCAAAAACGGAGGAGCTCATTAAAGAGTACCGTGAAATTACAAAACCTGTTGCCCCTGATGTTGCCATTGGGAGAATATCCAGGATGGATGCCATTAACAACAAAAGTGTAACTGAAGCTTCGTTGCGAAAAGCCGAAGAAAAACTAAAAAAGCTTGAGCGGGTGCTTTCTCAAATAGGAACCCCTGAGTTTGGCCTTTGCCTTTCCTGTAAAAAGCCAATACCAATTGGCCGTATTCTTATCCGCCCTGAAAGTTTGCATTGTGTAAACTGTGCCCGTTAAGTTTCGATCATGGAAAAATCACAAAAAAAAGAGCTAATTCTAAATCAGCTTCATAAGTTGCTTGACAAGAAAATTGAAGCCTTAGAGCAATATATTGAGTCAGCAAAAGAATCCAGGGACAATGAAACCAAAAGTTCAGTTGGCGATAAATATGAAACTGGCAGGGCAATGGCACAAATGGAGCTGGACAAAAACCAAACACAGCTCACACAAATTCAAAACCAAAAAAATGAGCTGTTAAAAATTGACGCTTCAAAAAAGTACGATCAATCTGAATTTGGTGCAATAATTATCACTAATCTTGGCAATTATTTCCTTTCTATAGGCATTGGTAAAATTGATCTGGAAAATGAAAGCTGTTTTTGCATTTCTGCTTCTTCCCCTATTGGCCAACAACTTTTAAATAAGTCGGCTGGTGATTTATTTTTCTTTAATGGGAAGGAAATTTCGATAAAGGAAATCTTTTAGAAGCTGTCTAAATTTTATTTTTTAGAATTATTATAGCGTATTTTTTGGTTAGGCAAGACGAATTTGACACGAATAGCACCCGCTATTTAAGGAAA